>NZ_RPSE01000035.1:0-30868 GCF_003949955.1 Streptomyces sp. WAC05292 | reverse complement strand
CGCCACCACGCTCCTCGGGCGCGGGCCAGGAGGGGGGAGCGGCCGGCGGCGATGGGGCCGAGGACCGCCAGGACGAGGACGTAGCCCGCGATGAACGGGGCGATGCGGCCGTCGAGGCCCGCGCCGGCGGCCATGGCGGCCAGGATCAGCGCGAACTCGCCGCGCCCGAGGAGCGTGGTGGCGATGTTCGCGGCGGGCCGGGGGTCGTAGTGGTAGAGGCGCGCCACGCAGAGGCCGGCGGTCACGTTCATGAGGACGGTCAGGGCGACGGCGGCAGTGACGGGTGCGGCGACGGAGGCGATGTCCGCCGGGTCGACGGCCAGGCCGAAGGCGAAGAAGAAGATGGCGGCGAAGGCGTCGCGCAGCGGGTGCACGAGTTCGCGGATCCGCGGCCCCGAGGGGGTGCCGGCGAGGATCAGGCCGACCATGAAGGCGCCGATGGCGTCGACGACGCCGAGGACTTCGGAGACTCCGGCGACGAGGATCGCGGCGCCGAGGAAGCTGATGACCAGCAGTTCGTTGTCCCGCACGGCGATCAGCCGGCCGATCAGGCGGGTGCCGTGGCGGGCCGCCACGGCCAGCACCATCAGGAATCCGAAGGCCTTGGACGCCTGGAGGACCGTTTCCCCGAGGCCCTGGGCACCGCTGAGGACGGGTTGCAGGGCGGCGAGGTAGAGGGCGAGGAAGATGTCCTCGACCACGGTGACGCCGAGGATCAGGCGGGTCTCGGGGCGGCCGATGCGGCCGAGGTCGACCAGGACTTTGGTGACGATCGCGGAGGAGGAGATGCCGAGCACGCCGGCGAGGACCAGGGCCTCCCGCGGCCCCCATCCCAGGGCGAAGCCGAATCCCAGGCCGGCGCCCACGTTCAGCACCAGGTAGATGCCGCCGGCGGCAAGCAGGCGTCTGCCGCCGCTGCGCAGGTCGTCGAGCTGGAACTCCAGGCCCAGGTAGAACAGCAGGAGCACCAGGCCGAGCGCGGAGAGCATCTCGAAGTCGTGGACGTCCTCGACGAGGACCAGGCCGGGGGTGTGCGGGCCGAGCAGGATGCCCGCGAGCATGAACAGCGGGATCGTCGGCAGGCCGATCCGCCTGCCGAGGCGCGCGAAGACGGCGGCGGCCAGGAAGGCGCCGCCCATGGCGAGCAGGGTGTCGGCGTGTCCCACGGGTCACCGCCTTCCGCGGCGTGGGGTGGGCGTGGCGTGGCCGGCGTGTGACCGGCGGAAGCGGATGCGCGTCCTCGGGTGCGGAGCCGGTCAGATGCCGGCGGCTCCGGGCCCGCCGTCGCGGCGCGGCCCGGATAAGGGGAGGTCGAGGCGGTCGCGGTCGTACGGCGGTATCAGCAGGTACGTCGCCATGCCTGCGGTGACCAGGCCCGTCGCGAGGAGCAGGCCCTGCGGCAGGATCATGCCCGCGACCACCATGGCCACGGAGAGCACCAGCAGTGCCCGCGCGGGACGCCGCCCCCGCCGGTGCGGGTCCGGCCGGAACGGGACCCCTGTGTCGGCGGCGGGAGCGGGGGCGGGGCGGGATGCACCGTGCCGTGTCCGCGCGGCGCGGCCGTACAGGCGGTCGGTGGCGTGCCGTGTCATGACTCCTCCTTCCGGAGACCGGTGGTTCGGGGTCGACACCACCGTCACACGCGGCCCTGCCGTACCACCATCGGGCCCGGCACCCATTTCCGTACGGGCTCCCCCGGCGCCGCGGAACCGGTCAGCGGCCGCCGGCCAGGAGCAGCGCGGCCGCCGCGGCCGGGGCGGCAGTGGCCGCGGCCAGGGCCCAGGCGACCCGCGCGCGGGCGGGCCGGACGGCGGACGGCCCTGTGCAGCCGAGGTCGGCCCAGCGGCGGGCCGCCTCCCGCTGCTCGGCGCCGTGCCGGATCCTGCCGTGGAGCAGCAGCGCGGCCGAGGCCCCGGCTCCGGTTCCCGCCAGGGCGGCCAGGAGCACCCAGGGGGCGGGCGTGAGGAGCAGGGGGACGGCGAGCGCCGCGGTTCCCCAGCCGGTCAGGCAGGCCAGGGCCGCCGCCCGGCGGGATGCGGGGCGGTCGGCGCCCGCGCGTACGTCCGCGAGGGCGGGGACGTACCAGACGCAGCCGGACGCGCAGAGGACCGCGACGGCGAGTGCCGGAAGCGGGTGGGACATGGGCACCTCCCAGGGGTACGCGGGCCGGCCCGGCCCGGCTGCCGCGGGCGGCCGGGCCCGAGCCGTGTCAGTGGCGGGCCGGAGCCGTGTCAGTGGCGGGCCGCTTCGAGTGCCGCGACCTCCGGGTGGTGGAGGTCGAACGCCGGGGATTCGGAGCGGATGCGGGGCAGGGAGGTGAAGTTGTGCCGCGGGGGCGGGCAGGACGTCGCCCATTCGAGGGATCGGCCGTAGCCCCACGGGTCGTCTGCCTCGATCTTCCGGCCGTACTTGGCGGTCTTCCACACGTTGTAGAAGAACGGCAGGAGCGACAGCCCCAGCAGGAACGATCCTGCGGTGGAAAGGGTGTTGAGGGCGGTGAAGCCGTCGGCGGCGAGGTAGTCGGCGTAGCGGCGCGGCATGCCCTCGGCACCCAGCCAGTGCTGCACCAGGAAGGTCAGGTGGAAGCCGGCGGTCAGCGTCCAGAAGGTGGTCTTCCCCAGGCGCTCGTCGAGCATCCTGCCCGTGAACTTGGGCCACCAGAAATGGAAGCCGGCGAACATGGCGTACACAACGGTGCCGAAGACGGTGTAGTGGAAGTGCGCGACGACGAAGTAGGAGTCGGAGAGGTGGAAGTCCATCGGGGGCGAGGCCAGGATGACGCCGGTCAGTCCGCCGAAGACGAAGGTGATCAGGAAGCCGACCGTCCACAGCATCGGCGTCTCGAAGGACAGCGAGCCCTTCCACATGGTGCCGATCCAGTTGAAGAACTTGACCCCGGTGGGCACCGCGATGAGGAAGGTCATGAAGGAGAAGAACGGCAGCAGCACGCCGCCGGTGACGTACATGTGGTGGGCCCACACGGTCACGGACAGGCCGGCGATGGCGATCGTCGCGGCGATCAGGCCGATGTAGCCGAACATCGGCTTCCGGGAGAAGACGGGGATGACCTCGCTGACGATGCCGAAGAACGGCAGGGCCAGGATGTAGACCTCGGGGTGGCCGAAGAACCAGAACAGGTGCTGCCACAGCAGGGCCCCGCCGTTGGCCGCGTCGAAGACGTGGCTGCCGAACTTGCGGTCGCATTCGAGGGCGAACAGGGCCGCGGCGAGCACCGGGAACACCATCAGCACCAGGAGCGCCGTCAGCAGCACGTTCCAGGTGAAGATCGGCATACGGAACATCGTCATGCCCGGGGCGCGCATGCACAGGATCGTGGTGATGAAGTTGACGGCACCGGCGATGGAGCCGAAACCGGACAGGGCCACACCCATGATCCACATGTCGGCGCCGAGGCCCGGCGAGTGCACCGCGTCCGACAGCGGCGCGTAGAGGAACCAGCCGAAGTCGGCGGCGCCGCCCGGGGTGAGGAAGCCGAAGGCGGCGATGAGCGAGCCGAAGAGGAAGAGCCAGAAGGAGAGCATGTTCAGCCGGGGGAACGCCACGTCCGGGGCGCCGATCTGCAGCGGCATGATCCAGTTGGCGAAGCCGGTGAACAGGGGCATCGCGAACATCAGCAGCATGATCGAGCCGTGCATGGTGAACGCCTGGTTGAACTGCTCGTTCGACATGATCTGCGTACCCGGGCGGGCCAGTTCGGCCCGCATCATCAGGGCCATGACGCCGCCGACGATGAAGAACGCGAAGGCGCTCACGAGGTACATGGTGCCGATCCGCTTGTGGTCGGTGGTCGTGAGCCAGTCGACCCAGGTGGCGCGGCGTATCGTTTCGCCGCCCCGGCCGCCCCGGCCGCCCCGGCCGCCCGAGCCGCCCGAGCCGCCCGGCCCGCTCTCCGGGCCCGTCTGCAGATCCGCCGGCCGCCGCCCCGGCTGCGGCTTCGCACTCGCCGTGTGATTCGTCCCTGTCACGTCCACCGGACGCTGCCCTCCCTGTAGCTGTGGCCATGGCGAACCGGGAGATGCCGGATAAAAGGGGAATCGGCATCCCCGGAGCCGCTCCATGATCGGCGCCGAGGGCGGGTGCCCGGCAGGGCCGACAGTCCCTCCCTCCCCCGCGCGATCAGGGCCGTACAGCCCTCTCCGCGTGCCGTCCGGCGGGACCCGCCGCGGGCCGGTCGTGCAGGTACCGCCGGGGCCGGGCGGCGTCCGCGCCGGTGACCGGGTCGTGGCGGATCCGGTCGGCGGGCACGCCGAGGGCGGACAGCTGCCGCACCGCGGCCGACACCATGGCGGGCGGGCCGCTGACACAGGCGAGGTGCGCGGACCAGTCGCCGCCGCGGGCGACGGCCTCCGCGAGCCCGGCGTGGTCATCGGCCGCCCGGCCGATGACCGGGACCACGCGCAGCCACGGGCAGCGGTCCTCCATCGCGGCGAGGGTGGGCGTGTCGTACAGGCCGCCGGGCGTGCCGGCTCCGAGGAACAGGCGGGTGCGCGGCGGGCGGGGCCGGCGCTCCAGCTCTTCCAGGAGGGCCTTCGCGGCGGCCCAGCCGGTGCCGGCCGCGACGATGAGGACGTCCCGGTCGGGGGCGCCGTCCACGGTCATGGCGCCCTGCGCGGGACCGATCCGAAGCGGGTCGCCGACGCCGGTGTGCGCGACGAGCGCCTCCAGGACGTCGTCGCCTCCGCCGCGGACGTGGAACTCCAGTTCGCCGTCGGCGCGCGGGGCGCAGGCGAGGGAACAGGGCCGCCAGGCGTGTGGCAGGAGCGGTGTCTGGAGGTGGGCGTACTGCCCGGCCCGGTAGGGGTACGGCTCGGCGGTGCGCGCGCGGACCACGGCGAGGTCCGGTCCGCACAGCCGGTGCCCGGTCACCACCGCGTTCCAGTACGGCGGTTCGGCCAGCGCCTCCTCGGCCCCGTCGACCATGGCGGCGACCGCGAACCGCAGCATGCGCAGCCACGCCTGCTCCAGGTCCGGGCTCCAGGCCGCGCCCGCGCACCCGCGCAGGGCTTCGGCGAGGGACGCCTCGAAGACCTCGTAGTGCACCGGGCGCACGCCCAGCTTGCGGTGGTCGCGGCCGAGCCGGGTACAGAAGGCGCGGAGTTCGTCGGGCCGGTGCAGGTGGTCGACGAGGTGGCGCAGGGCCTGCTCCAGGTGTGCCCGCTGGAAGGCCATCGACTCGGGGAACAGGCCGCGCAGGTAGGGGTGGTGCTCGAACATGGCGTCGTAGAGGCGGTCGATGAGCTCCGGCGAGGGCCCGGCGAGCGGCAGGTTCGCGGTGATGAGCCGCTGGTCCGCGGCGCCGTCGTAGGCGCCCGGGTGCGGTCCGTACGCGGCCGGCCGCCGGGCGGGGGCCGGGGCCGTGATCTGCCGGCGCAGCCGCATCGCGTCCTGCCGCGCCAGGAGCGCGTGGTAGGTGTCGTACTGGTTCACGTGGTGTGCTTCTTCCGCTCGTGTCTGCCTCCCTGTCTCGTGCGCGCCCGGGGCGGGGGCCGGCAGGCTCTCCCCGCGCGCGCCGCGCCCGACACCGCCGGCGGGGGCGGCGGGGCCGGTGTCACAGCAGCGTCTCCCAGGAGGCCCGGAAGCGGGTGGCGGTGAGCAGCACGATGACTCCGTACCAGGTGGCCGGCACGGCCCAGTGGAACTCCCGGACGCCGCTGACCAGGGCGCGGGGGGCACGGATCACACCGCGCCGGAGGTTGTGGACGGTGGTGTACCAGAAGAGGGCGATGGTGGCGGCCCAGACCAGGCAGCACCACAGGCACAGGGCCCCGATGTCGTAGAGGGCCTGGCTCATCAGCCACATGCAGAAGGCCGCCCCGAGGAGGGTGCCGAGGTTGAGTCCGGCCCAGAACCACCGGCGGTAGCGTGCGCCGGCGAGCAGGCCGCAGCCGACGGCGACGACGGCCCCGTAGGCGGCGAGCCCGATCAGGGGGTTGGGGAAGCCGAAGACGGAGGCCTGCGCGCTGCTCATGACGTCCGCGCAGGACAGCACGGGGCTGAGGTTGCAGGAGGGGACGAAGTCCGGGTCCCGCAGGAGTGCGAACTTGTCGACGGTGATGGCGAAGGAGGCGAGGAGGCCCGCCGCGCCCGCGGCGATCAGCAGCCAGGCGAAGCCGCGGCCCGCGCCGACCGTGCCGCGCCGGGCGGCGGTTCCGCCTGCGCGGGGGCGCTCCCGGACCGCGGGCTCATGCAGGGTGCCGGACACGGTCGGCCTCCTTCCGCGCGGGCGGGCCGGCGGGTGCCCGGTCGGGCCGGGCCGCCGGATGCGGGGGCCGGCCGGTGCGCCGGGTGGCGCCCTCCGGCCAGACGACGTCGACGGGGACGCCGCGGGCGCGGGCGTAGGCCACCAGGTGGGCGGTCGCGTCGCGGCCGTCGGACGGGGAGCCGTCCCACACGGCCAGCAGCCGGCGGCTGGTACGGATCATCCGCTCGTCGGCGCCGATGCAGGCGGCCCGGTCGCCTGGGTCGAAGTCCACCAGGCCGGCCCGGTCGGCCAGGACGAGCAGCTCGCCGGCGGCCCTGCGGTCGCCCGGCGGCAGCGGGGCGGGTGCCGCCCCGTCGGCCGCGAGCAGCACCACCAGGCGCCGGCCCGCCGCGCGCACGGCCCGCCCGAGCGCGACGGGCAGTCCGGCCCCGGCGCGGACCACTGCGGCCTCCGCCGCCGTCCGCTCCAGCCTGGCCCGCACCTCGGACTCCACCCGTTCGAGCGTCTCCGCGGTCAGATCGGCATGGCCCACCGCCGCGATCATCCGTCCGCTCGCTTTCCCGCCATCAGGCGCCGCCCTCCACTCGTCCCGCGTACGTACGGGCCGGCCCCGCCGTTGCCGAAGGGCGGCCCCGGGCGACGAGTCAACACGCGGGCAGGGCGGCCGGGTAAGGGCCCGAAGGGCCCGCGCCGCGGCGGCTCCGGGGCCGAACGTCCCTCGCCCCGGCCGCAGTCGGCGACGGCGACGGCGCTGTACCGGCGAGTAGTGACGGTTTTGTGCGGGAGGTGCGGAGAGAGGGTGTGCGGAGTGAAGGCGATGCGGGGGCCTCTTCGAGAAACGTTGTCGATCATGCGTTTCCCCGGGGTGCGTCCTTGATTTGCTCCTGTCAACCGGAACAGGGTTGAACCGAACGTTTGACGCCCCACACGTCAACCGGAGGAGAACTCCTTTCATGGCAACTCACAAGCGTCCCAACCGGCTTCGGCATGCCGCGATCGCGGCTGGAGCTGTAACGGCAGTGGCCGGAGCCTGGTTTGCGGCCCCCCTCGCCGGCGCGGCGGCCCCCGCCGAGGGAACGGTCCACGGCCTCGGTGCACCCGGTGCGGTGGACGGCAGTTTCGTCGTCATCCTCGACGCATCCGCGAACAAGGAAGACCTGGCGAAGAAGTACGGGGGCACGCTGGAACGCTCCTACGGCTCCGCCGTCAACGGCTTCTCCGCTTCGGGCCTCACCGAGAAGGAGGCCCGGCGCCTCGCCGCCGACCCCGCGGTCGGCACCGTCGTGCAGAACAAGCGCTTCACCATCAACGAGACCCAGCAGAACCCCCCGTCCTGGGGGCTGGACAGGATCGACCAGACGGAGACGGCAGGTGACAGCAAGTACACGTACCCGGACAACGGCGGCGAGGGGGTGACCGCCTACGTCATCGACACCGGCGTCAGGATCACGCACAAGGACTTCGCCGGCCGGGCGAGCCACGGCTTCGACGCGGTGGACAACGACGATTCGGCGGACGACGGCAACGGGCACGGCACCCACGTCGCCGGCACCATCGCCGGGACGGCGCACGGGGTCGCGAAGAAGGCCAAGGTCGTCGCCGTGCGGGTGCTGGACGACAACGGGTCCGGCACCACCGAGCAGGTCGTGGCGGGCATCGACTGGGTCACCCAGCACCACTCGGGCCCGTCGGTTGCCAACATGAGCCTCGGCGGCGGCGCGGACGAGGCCCTCGACGCCGCGGTCAAGCGGGCCATCGCCTCCGGCGTCACGTTCGCGGTCGCCGCCGGCAACGAGTCCGCGGACGCCGGGCAGAAGTCGCCGGCCCGCGTCCCGGAGGCCATCACGGTCGCCTCCAGCACCGAGGGCGACGAGCAGTCCGGGTTCTCCAACTTCGGCGCCGTGGTGGACCTGTACGCGCCCGGCTCGGAGATCACCTCGGCGTGGCACGACAGCGACACCGCCACCAAGCGGATATCCGGCACGTCGATGGCGGCCCCGCATGTCGCCGGCGCCGCGGCGGTCCACCTGGCCGCCAACCCGTCGGCGACCCCGAAGGACATCGCCGCGGCCCTGTCCGCGGCGGCGACCGAGGGGGCGGTGAAGAACCCCTCCACGGGCACCGCGAACAAGCTCCTGAAGGTGGCTCCCTAGCCGCCTGGACCGCCGCCGGGCCGGGCCTGACCCTGCCCGGCGGCAACTCGGGGGGACCCCGTCGCCCGTACCGTGCGAGCCACTCTCGTGCGGTACGGGCGGCGGGGTCCGCGCCGTTCGGCGGGGCCGGGGGCCGACCGCCGGCCGGCCGCCGCTCCCCGGCGGGCGAGCGTCAAGAAATTCTTGACAAGTGTGCGATGTCAAGGTTTCCTTGACGCATGTTGATCTTGAGGTTGAAGGCCCGACAGCATCATCCCGCTCCCGCCGCACCGGCCACGGCCGCGGTTCTGCCCTTCGCCGTGAGCCTGCCGGCCCTGGCGGTGGTGTTCGGCGACCGGCTCGGCACCGCCGCCGCCGTGGCCCTGGTCGTGGCGGGCCTGCTGTTCGCCGCCTGGACGGCCGGCCTGGCGGCCCGGTCGGCCGCACGGACGACCGCCGGGCAGGCGCGCCGCGACCGGGAAGTCCTCGACTCCCTCGATCCCCTCGCCGGGCTGGGCCGATGAACGACCAGCCGCTGCTCCGGCCCGTGGAGATGGACCGGATCAGGGAGGGGATCGCCGCGGCCGTCCTCGGTGCGCCCGACGGCCTGGCCGAGTCGCTCGAACACGATCCCCACGGATACCTGCGCCTGGTGGACGCCTCGCGCGTCGGCGCCCAGGAGGCGAGCCGCCTGCTCCACGAGGCGGTCCAGGGCGCCAGAGCCGCCGGCCACAGCTGGGACACGGTCGGCCGCGTCCTCGGGGTGAGCCGCCAGGCCGCCCAGCAGCGCTTCGCCGGGAAGGGCTCCGCCGCGGGCCCGTCGAAGCCGGCCGCCGGGTCCGAACGCCGCACCCTCGGCGGGCTGACCGCGTTCAACGAGATGGCGGCCCTGGAGGAAGCCGGGCGCGACGGCTGGCACATGGTCGGCTACGGGCCCTTCTTCCACGAGGTGGAGGCGTCCGACCGACCCTGGGAACACCTCCGGGTCACCCTGCCCACCGCGGCGCGGCACCGCCGGCTGGAGGACGACGGCTGGATCCCGGTCGGCGCCGGCTGGTTCCCGTGGCGGTACTACAAGCGGCCCGTCGGCCCGGACGGGTGACCCGCCGGGAACCGGTCAGCGGGTGAGGTGCGCCCGGACCGTGCGGACCGCCTGGTGGACCGCCGCCCGGGCGGACTCCGTGTGGTCCAGGGTTTCGAAGCCGTGGCGGCCGTCCGGCACGTCGATCACGTCCACGTGCGCGCCGCAGCGCCGGGCCGCCGCCAGGAACCCCTCCACGGTGGCGGCGAACCCGGGGTCCTCCCGGCCCGCCCGGGTCAGGACGACCGGCAGGCTGCCCGCGCCGCCGACCGCGTCCGCGGGGCGGAACCGGCCGCCGGGCACCGGCCACGCGGGCGGCGGCGCGAGGAGCGGGTAGGTGAGGGCTGTGCAGCGCAGCCACGGCGGCGGCGCCTGCAGCCAGTCCGCGCAGAGGAGGCCGCCGCCCGAGAAGAACCACAGGGCGAGGCGGTCCCCGTCGACCCGCGGGTCGGCCCGTACGCGTTCCAGGGCCGCGGCGACGTCCTGCGCGGCGAGCGCGTGGTCGCCGGTGCCGTGCAGGCGGTGGTCGACCGTCGCCGCCACCAGGCCCTGCCCGGCGGCGAGACGGGCGTAGCCGGTGAACGCCGGCCAGTCCCGCGGGGTGGGCCGCGCGCCGGCGGGCACCGGTCCGCCGTGGACGAACACCACCGCCGGCCGCGCCCCGCGGGACCCGTCGCCCCCGGGCACGTACAGGTCGACGGCACCGGTCCGTTCGCGCGGGACGACCGGCAGGTCGCGGTCTGCGACAAGGAACGGGCGCAGGTGGGACGGGAGTTCCCCGGACGGCGGGGAGAGGCGGCGGCCGCCGCCTCCGGCCGCGGACAGCAGGGCCGCCGCCAGTCCGGCGGGCAGGGACAGCATCGGCCAGTGCCCGGTGGGCAGTTCGAAGAACGTGGCGCCGCGGTCGGCAAGGGCCGTGAGAGCGGGGTCCCCGAGGCCGACCTGCATCTGCAGCATGTCGATGCCCGCCCCGCCGGCCGTGCACAGCACGCCCGCGGCCGGCACCTCCGCCACCGCGCCGGTCAGCCGCAGCGGTTGCAGCAGGGTGCCGAGCGGCTGCGGGGCGGCGAGCCGGGTCAGCCGGTCCAGGAGCGGCTCCGACAGGCCGGCGGTGCTGCCCCAGCACCGCCATTCCGCGGCCGCGGCGGGAGGCTCCAGCGTGCCGCCGCGCCCGTTCCCACCCGCGTCAGCCGCCTTCTCGCGGAAGGCACGGTCCGGGACGGCGGCCAGCGCCGGCGCCCCGTCCCGCGCCGGGCCCGCGTCGAGGTACACGAGGCGGGCCACGCGGTCGGCCCGCCGGTCGGCGGCGGCCAGCGCCGGGTGGACTCCGTAGTCGTGGCCCACCAGCACCAGGTCCGGGGCCGCGCCGGCCGGGATCGCGTCGATCACCCGCAGCACGTCCGCGACGTGGGTCTCCAGGTCCGTGCCGGGGCCGGCCTCCGCGCGGCGCGTGCCGAGGCCGGTGAGCTCCACCGGATGCGCCCGCATCCCCGCCTCCGCCAGCCGCGCCGCCGTCTCCTCCCAGATCCAGCCGCCGGTGAACATGCCCCCGACCAGGATGAATGCCGTCATGGTCCTCTCCTCGCTCCTCGGAACGCCCTCGCAACGTCCGGGCGTCCGCGCACCCGTGGGCCCGTGGGCCCGTGGGCCGGTGCGCCCGGCTCGCGGGTACTGTAGGAACTCCCCCTGAGGGAGCTTCAAGTGGAGGTGGCGCGTGCCCGGTCCGGCGGACGGCCTGTGGAGCATCGGGGAACTCGCCGAGCGCGCGGGCGTCACCGTCAAGACCGTCCGCTTCTACTCCGACCGCGGACTGCTGCCCGAGACCGCCCGCAGCGCGGGGGGCCACCGCCGGTACGGAAGCGGCGCGCTCGACCGGCTGCGGCTGATCCGCTCGCTGCGCGCGCTGGACCTGCCGCTGCCCGAGGTGCGGCGCGTCCTGGAGGACGAGGCGGGGGACGGCGGCGCGGGTACGGTGCTGGAAGACGCCGTCGCGGCCCGACTGGGCGGGCTGGGACGGCAGTTGGCGGCACTGCGCTGGCAGGAGGCCGGGCTCCGGCTGGTGCGGGACTGCCCGCCGCGGGAGCGCGCCGACCGCCTCCGGCTGATCGCGGCGGTGGCCGCACCGCCCTCCACGGACGCGCCGGCGCGGTTCTGGCGGGCCTGGCTGCCGCCGCGGATGCCGGCCCGGGCCGTCTCCGCCTTCCTGGAGCACGCCGTGCCGCAGCCGCCCGCAGACCCGGTGCCCGCCCAGGTGCTCGCGTTCGCCCGCCTGCACGCCCTGGTGACCGGACCCTGCCCGGCAGCCCGGCCCTGCCAGCCGGCCGTTCACGGCGCCGACGCGCGTTCCCGCGCCGCGGTGCTGTACGCGGGGCTGGCCGAGGCGTACGGGCTGGCCGCCGACCCGCTGCGGAGCGGCCGGGCGCCCCAGGCGGGCGCGGCCCTCGACTGCTTCGCGGCGGCGTACGCGGCGGCATACGGGACCGGGGACGGCACCGCCTTCCGCCGCCGGCTCAGAGACCGGCTCGCGGCGGACCCGCGCTTCGACCGCTACTGGGAGCTGGTGGCCGAGGTGGCAGGCCCTCGGGACGGCCGCCCGGCCGTCACCCCGGGCACGGCGCACGACTGGCTGCTCGCGGCGCTGGACGCGGACGTGGAGCGGGCGGCCTGAGGAGCCGGCGCGTCAGACGTGGCGCAGGAGGACCGCGGCGGCGAACCGGCGCGCGCGCCAGGCCCTCGCGGCGGATCAGCAAGACGAAATGGCCGCCCCGGGGCCACCCGGCACCGGCTGGTACGGCTTCGCCCGGTGCCGGCATTCCCTCGGCGGGATCGCAGGCGAACCGGGCCGGCGCACCTGTTCCAGGGACCGCTCCGTCTCCCCCGCACCGGCCGCATGCGGCACGACGGCGGCCGCGCTCCCCGCGGTGCGGGCGGCCGCCGCGTACGCGGGGTCCTCGCCGCACACGCGGTAGCCGCCGATCCTGTGCTCGAAACGGTGGCCGTACTCGGCCGGTTCGTCCGGAAAGCCGTAGTCGTGCACGGGGTGGGCGTAGGGGTCCTCGTGTGAGTGCAGGGCGAAGGCGTCCCGTATGCACGGACGGTCCGGCAGCGGCGCGGCCGGCGCCGCGCACGCGGCGGCGGCCGCGGGGACGTGGGCGACGAGGCCGGGCGTGGGCCCCGCCGCCCCGCCCGGTACCAGCCTGCCGGGCCCTCGCCCCCGTGGCGCGGAGGCGAAGAACAGGAGCGGGCCGTCGGGGCAGGGGACACGCCGGTGGGCAGGGCCGCGCAGTCCGCCTCCGCGGCGAACGCCTGCGGATCCCCGCCGGGCCGCACGGCCGCGGGTGCCGCACCCCCGCATTCGTCCTCGCGCCCGAGCCGCAGGGCGGTGCAGCGCGCGGCGTCCTCGTCCCCCAGGGGGCGCCGGGCCACCTCGCGGAGCCCGTGGTCCCGGATGCCTTCGATCGGCCGTCGTCCATACGGCGATCACGCGGCCCGGCTCCGACGGTCACGGCGAGGCGGTGCGGAAGACGTCGGTGACGCGGCAGGTGACGGGCCGGTCGACCCGGGTCAGGCTCTGCGCCGTGTCACGGGCCTGCTGCCCCGGCGCGACCCGGTTGAGGAAGACGTGCGCCTCACCGAGCCGGAGCCCGCCGGGGGCGAGGAACTCGACGCTGACGTGGTAGTCGCTGGGCTTGCTGCTGCGGTTCGCCACCATCAGGACGGCGCTCGGCCAACCGGTGGCGGCATCGACCCGGCAGGACAAGAGCCGCACGTCCCCGTCGTGGTCGTCCCGGTGGGGGTCCTCGTAGGTGCCCAGCAGTGCGGCGCCGAGGGCCACCGCCGCCAGGACGGCGAGTCCCGTGAGGGCGAGGCCGGCCACGAGGCAGGTCCGCACGGGCCGCCGCGGCCGGACGGCGGCCTTCTCCGCGACGGGGCCCCACGGCCCCCGGCCGCCCGGCGGGGAAGCGCCCGGGCCCCACCCGCCGGGCGGCCGCTGCTCGGGGCCGCGCAGCCCGGAGCGGTCCTCCCACCCCTCGTGCCGCGGCCCAGCCGGATCTCCCATGGCGCCCGCCTCCGTCGCTTCGGCCTTGGCACCACGGTGCGCGCGGCGGGCCCGATCGGCACGTCGAGCGGGGGCGGGCCGCCCGCCGTCACTCGCGCAGGCGGCCGAGGGACTGCATGGCCTCGCGTTCGATGCGAGCCAGGTCGCGGAGGACCGAGCCGGCCTCGGCCAGCGGCCCGGCTCCGCCCGACTCCCCCGCCCGCGCGATGAGTTCGGCGGTGCGCGTCCACAGGGCCGCCGCCTCGGCGTACAGGCGGTGGCCGGTGCGCAGGTGCGGGCTGTCGACGTCGGCGAGGCACTCGGCGAGGAAGTCGCGGTACAGGTTGCGGAAGAGGGCGCCGCCGGTTCCGGCGCGCTCCATCAGCCGGGCGGCCTGCGGCAGGTCGTGCTCCGGCCGGCCGGAGCGGTCGAGCCAGCCGGGGACCAGTCGGGCGGCCTTGTCGATGCCGCGGTGGCCCAGGTTGGCGATCGGCGGGTCGAGGAAGGCCTCCGCGCAGGCGGTCACCGCGGCCGTGATCCGGGTCCGCGGGTCGGGCAGCTCCCGCGGGGCGGTGATCGTGAAGGACCGGTTCCGGGCCGTCATCGGCCCGCGTGCGGACCGGGCGAGGGCGAGGCTCTCCCGGGAGGTGGACACGGCGCCGCCCTGCTGGTCGGTGTCCACCAGGAGCGCGCGCCGTTCGTCGTACCCGTACAGGGCCACGACGTGGCCGCCGAAGTGGACCTTCGAGGTGAAGTAGTCCAGGTGGAAGCTGTCGAGCTGGAGTCCCACGGGCAGGCCGGCGGCCAGGGCCGCCGCCGCGTTCTGCCAGGCCTTGCGCGGGGAGGCGGTCTCGCGGACGTCGAGTTCCAGTCCCAGCGCGGAGGCCAGGTTCCTGGTGAGTTCGAAGGGGCGCACCCGTCCGCCGAGGAAGGGGAAGTCGAGGTTCTTGGCGTCCCAGTAGACGAAGGACAGGCCGCGGCCGAGGCCGAAGAGCATGGGTTCAGACAGGTCGATTCCCTGGTGGCGCAGCAGCACCCCGAGCGCGGTCGTCTCGCAGTGCCGCATGCCGCGGGCGTCGACGTCGAGCGCGGTGGCCGTCATGCCGCGTCCTCCTCGTGTTCGGGGACGACCGGGCGGGTCGTCGGTGCCTCCGGCGCGGAGTGCGCCGGTCCGGTCAGGTATGCCTCGCGTACCGGGCCCCGCCGGGGCGGCCCGCGCTCGCGGATGGCGGCGAACAGGCCGCGGTAGGCCGCGGTGAGCCGACTGTACGGGCTGATGCGCATGGTCGCGCCCGCCGGCCCGCCGGGCACGGGCAGCAGCCGGCCGGCGCAGTCCCCGACCGCGTCCGCGATGCCCGCCGGGGTGCAGCGGGCGCGGACCGCGGCCGGGCGGCGCTCCGGTTCGCGGCGCCAGGGACCTCGTAGCCGGGCAGGCTGCAGGCCGCCGGCCGTTCCGGCACGTCGAGCCGTGACCGGACCCGGCTGATCCGCTCGGCCGGCCGGTCCGGCTCGGCGGCCGGGATCCGCGTCCGGTCGGCGGGCCCGGCGGACAGGGACGGGGCGATGGCGGCCGGGGGCACGTCCGCCTCGCGGAGCAGGGCGATCTTCAGGGCGTCGCGCGCCTGCTCCGGCGCGTGGTAGCGGCAGCCGGAGCCGGGGTCCAGCGGGCCGGGGCCGGGAGTCCTGTCTCGTCGTGGAGGCGGAGCTGCTCGACACTGAGCCGCCACGGGCGGGCGGAGCGCCCGAGGGTGAGGAGTTCGTCGCGCACGGCACCATGGTGGACCCTCCCACGGGAGAGGGGCCCGGCGCGGCCCGCATGGAAACGGCGGGCCGGGGCAGGTGCCACGGCCGGAGTGCGGCTCCTGTCCGCGGGGACGGGACCGGCCGCCGGCCGGAAGACGCCGGCGAGCCCCGCCCGACGGGGGCGGCCCGCGCCACCAGGGCCGCCGTGTACGAGGGCCTCCACGTGCCCTCGGAAACCCTGGCACTGCGTAAGGCACCTGCGATGCACGATCTGCACAAGCACCCGTCCGGCGGCAGCGCACGCCGGTATCCGCTCGCCTCCGTGGCGTGCCGTACCGGGCGGGGCGGCGTGTGCGTGATCACCCTGTCCGGGGAGTTCGACCTCGACTCCGCCCCGGCCGTGGGCAGGGCGCCGTGATGCGGACTTCCACCGTCCGCCACACGATCGTCGACTGCACGGGCGTCACCTTCGCCGGATCCGCCCTCCTCGACGTGCTGCTCACCGCGCGCCGCCGCCAAGAGGTGGTCCTGGCCGGTCCGCTGCCGCGCGCCCTGGGCGTGCTCCTCGACCTGACGGGCAGCGCAGGCCTGTCCACCGTCGCGGACAGCCTGGACGCGGCCCGACGGCACCTCGGCGACCGCTCCCCCGCCGCCCCCGGCTCCGGCCGCTGACCGGTCGGGGGCGCGGGGCGGTCCTCACACCGCGGTCCGGGGCCCCGCGGCGCGGCGCAGCCGGTTGGCGATCGCCAGTCCGAGCTCCTCCTCCGCGGGCAGGGAGGCGATGATCAGATCGCAGCCCTGCTCGTCGAGTTCGCGCAGGAACCCGTACAGTCCGCGCGCGTACACGTCCAGGGAGCGGGGCACGGCGACCACGGCGTGCGCCTTGACGGCGGTGCCGGCGAGGGCGGCGGGGAGGAAGACGCCCACCCGGTGTCCCGCCTCCTGCGCCAGCGCGGCTTCCGCGGGGACGTCCTCCGGCTCGACGAGGACGACGCGGGCGCGGGGGGCGTAGTGCGACGGGTGCTGCCCCGGCACGCGGACGGTGCTCGCGCCGGGAACGGCGAGCGGCCGGCCCAGCACCGCTTCGAGGTTTTCGCGGGTCACGCCGCCCGGGCGGAGGATGCTCGGGACGTCGCCGGTGACGTCGACGATGGTCGACTCGACGCCGACCTCGCAGGAGCCCCCGTCGAGCACGAAGTCGACGGCGTCCCCGAGCTCGGTGCGGACGTGGTCCGCGGTGGTGGGGCTGACGGAGCCGAAGCGGTTCGCGGACGGGGCGGTGACGCCGCCGCCGAAGGCGGCGAGCAGCTCCAGGGCGACGGGGTGGTCGGGCACGCGGACGGCGACCGTCTCCAGGCCGCCGGTCGCTTCGAGGGGCACACGCGGGCCGCGCCGCAGGACGAGCGTGAGCGGCCCGGGCCAGAAGTTTTCGGCGAGCAGGCGCGCGGTCGGGGGCACGTCCTGCACCCAGCCGTCGAGCTGGTCCGCGCCGCCGATGTGGACGATCAGGGGGTGGGAGGGCGGACGCCCCTTGACCTGGAAGATGCGCGCCACGGCAGCGGGGTCCTCGGCGTTGGCTCCCAGACCGTAGACGGTCTCGGTCGGGAGGGCGACGAGCCCTCCGGCGCGCAGCACACCGGCTGCCTTCTCGATGTCACTGCTTGTCGTACCCATTCCGGCAATTCTAGGAGACCGCAGAGGCGGAAACGGCCGGGCCGGGCGCCGCGGGGCTGCGGAGGCTCACGTGGAGGGCGCACACGTCGTCGCGGCGGGTCACGGGGTCCACGAGCGCGTTCAGGATGCCGTCGAGGCCGCCGCGGTCGGCGGCGCTGCGGACGGCGGCGCCGGCGAGGCGCGCCAGGCTCGTGTCCAGATCCTCCCTGGGCTTCTCGATCAGGCCGTCCGTGTAGAGCAGGAGCTGGTCGCCGGGCCGCAGGTGCATGCTCGCGGCTTCGTAGCGCGGTGCGGGCACCGCGCCCAGCAGGATGCCGGCGGGCGGGGTGAGGTATTCGGCGCCGCCGCGGCGCAGGAGCAGCGGCGGCGGGTGGCCGGCCTGCACCCAGGTGAGCTTCGAGGTGGCGGGATCGTAATGCGCCATGATCATGGTGGCCGTGCTGAAGCTGCGCTCGGCGGTGTGCAGCAGCAGGGTGTTCAGCCGGGTCAGGATGGCGGGCAGGGGCATGCCGGTGATGGCCATGCCCTTGGCGGTGAAGCGCAGCTGGGCCATGGTGGCCACGGCGTCCAGTCCGTGGCCTGCCACGTCCCCGATGACGAGGAGGGCGCTGCCGTCGGGCAGCTTGATCGCGCTGTACCAGTCGCCGCCGACGTTGAGCCCCTCCTGGAGCGGGTGGTAGGCGACGTCCACGGTCAGGCCGGCCAGGGTGAGGGACTGGTGGGTCAGCGGCAGCAGGGCGTGCTGGAGGCGTTCGGCGACGTCGCGCTCGGCGGTCAGCTGGCTGCGGTGGGCGAGGGCGGCCTGCTGGCTCTCCAGGAGCTGGGCCTGCGCCCGCTTCGTGGCGGTGAGGTCCTGGAAGAAGCCGTGGACCTCGACCGGGTGGCCGTGGACGTCCGACTCGGCTTCCGCGACGACCCGCATGTGCCGGACCTCGCCGCCGGCAGTGGTGAGTCGGAAGGTGTGGTCGACGGGCCGGCAGGATCCCAGCAGGCGCTCCACCGCCGCGCTCAGCTCCGGGAGGTCCTCGGGGAGGACGTACGCGGTCAGTTCCTCCAGGGTCATCGGGCCCGCCGCCCGGTCGCGGTCGAAGATCGTGTAGGTCTCGTCCGACCAGGTGATCGTGTTCCGGACGAGGTCCCAGTCCGCCCAGCCCATGCCGCCGAGGCGCTGCATCACCGCGAGGCGGCGCTGCTCGCGCTCGCCGCTGTCGAGCCGCACCCAGGAGACGACCAGCCCGCCCAGGGAGGCGGAGGCGCGCACGGCGAACCGGGAGAGGCGGGGGATGCCGGCGAGGACCTCCTCGTACTCGAACGGCTCGCCTTCCCAGCGGACGCCGGTCTTCAGGGCCCCGAGGTAGCCCTCCCAGAGCGGGGATCCCACCACGGTCGGGTAGGTGCCCGCCACGCTCAGCCCGATCAGCTCCTTGCCCCGGCGGGCGCCGATGTCGAGGGCGTCGGGGGACGCCGCCGCGATGTGGAAGTCGGTGACCTCGCCGTCGGCGTCGAACACCGGGAGGAGGAAGGTCACCGAACCGGGAAGGCCGTCCAGCACCGACTGCACCGCGGGCAGCGTCAGGGTGCCGGCCGGCTCGCCGCCGGCTTCCGGTGGCCTGCGGGCCGTGTAGTGGTGCGGGCGGTAGACCGACTCACCGTCCCCCGCAGCGGTGGCGGTGCCGTCGGACCCGGGCCGCGACGGCTGCACGTGGTCAGTCATGGAACGAGCATGTCACATCGCAGTTCCCCCTACGACGCAGCCCGACGCCGCCGGCGGCGGTCCGGACGGCCTGCCCGAGGCGGGTGGTGACCCGCCGCGCCGCCAGGTGGCAATGATCTCCGCAGGACCGGCGGTGGCGGAGCAAGTCCTCGGATCGGAAGAGGAGTTCGCCGACGGTCCGGAAGCGGCCTTCCCGTTCCCCGAGCGGCTGACCGGTCAGCCGCCGCCCCGGCGGTGCTCCGCCGGTGTGCGGCCCGCGCGCGGGGCGCCTCCTCGTCGGCCGGCGCTCGCGGGGAAGGCAGTCTCGCCGGGTCCTCGACAGGCCGGTCGGCCCGGCGGGCGACAGCCGCCGGCGCCGAACCGCCTCCGGGCCCGGTTCGACCGCCGCCCCCGGCCGGACATCCGGTCGGACCGGCCGCAAACGGCGTTTCGCGCCGTTATCTTGGGCGCCATGGACGTGCAGTCGGCGGTGGCAGGGCTGGTCTCAGAGGCGGAGCAGCAGGTCGAGGACGCGGTGTGGGATCTCACGCCGGCCGACCGCGCCCTGGCACGCGGCGCGGCCGCCGGCCTGGAGGAGGCGGTCGGCGTTCCGCCCGCCGCGGACCCTCCGCCGGACATCGAGCGGCTGGCGCACCTGCGCGAGGCGCTGGCCGCCCTGGCGATTGCGCTGGCCCGCACGCACGGGCGCCTCGCCTGGTTCCTCGCCGCGTGCATCGAGGCGCTGACGCCGGTCTTGCACTGGCGGACGCTGCCGCCGGGCGACGGCCCCGACTTCGACACCGTGCAGCCCGCGCGCGAGCAGCTCGCGGACGCCGAGGACGCGGTGCGGCGGCTGGCCGCCGTCCTGGCCCGGATCGGCGCCTAGGGTCGTCTCTTTCGGATCCTGCCGGTCAAGCACGCGTCGTCCGGTGCCGTGCCTCGCGAGCCGGGGGCCGCCCGCGTACGGGACACGGGCGGCCTGACAACGCGGCGAGGCGCGGGGCCGGGCGGCGCGGGCGGGGCAGGATCCGGAAGAGGCGGCCCCGGGGTCTGCCCGGCGGCGGGCGGCGACTCTCGGATCACCTCCCGCAGGACCAGCCACGGCTGCGACTGCGGCTGCGGCTGCGGCTGCGGCGCAGGATCAGGAGGAGGGCGAGCGCGACCGCGCCGGCGGCCAGCAGCGGTGCCCGGTTGGCCCGCGCCATCGTCGCGGCCGTGCCGGCCTTCTCGCGCAGCGGCTCGGGGGTCTTCTCCGCGGCGAGGTGGCCGGCGCGGGCGGCCCCGTCGCGCAGGTGTGCCGCGGCGTGGGACGCCTTGTCGCGGACGGGCTCGGGGGTCTTGTCCCGGACCAGTTCGGCCGCGTGCGCCGCTTTGTCCCGCAGCTGGTCGGAGGCGTGGGCGGCCTTCGCGGCAGCCTGCTCCCTGATCTCTGCCGCCTTCTCCTTGGCCTGCGCCTTGACGTCGGCCTTGGCGGCCAGCGCCTCCACGGTCGCGCCGAGCTCCTCCCGGGTGTGCTCGACCTGCTCGCGCAGCTCCTCGGGGTCGGACGCGGATGCGGATTCGCCGCTCCGGGGCTGTTCGCTCATCGGTGTGCCTTCTCCCTGATCTCGGCCACGTCGGCCTTGATGCTGTCGATGGTCCGCTCGGGAGCGGGGGCGCCGGCCTTGGCGACCTGCTGCCTGCCGGCCAGGGCCAGTACGGCGGCCACCGCCGCAAGCAGGGCGGCGATGACGAGGGCCGACGCCCAGACCGGCAGGACGAGGGCCAGGGCCGCGATGGCCGCGGCGACCAGGGCCTGGGCGGCCAGGACGCCGACGAGGCCGGCGCCGCCGAAGAGGCCGCCGCCCACTCCGTAGCGTTTGCCTTTGCTGGTCATCTCGGCGCGCGCCAGCTGCATCTCCTCCCGGACGAGCTCCGAGAGCTGCTGGGATGCCCGTGTGACGAGCGCGCCCACCGACTCGTCCTGGCCTGGACTGCGTCCAACGGAGCTCATTGCCATGCCCGCCTTCCTCCGCGTGCCGGTGATGGTCTCGGCGCGCGCCTACCCCCTGACCGGCCGGGCATCCGCCCCAACCGACACCCGCACGGGTGACGGGCCTCCGGATCGCCGGGCGGCGGTTTCACTCCGCAGGAGGACGGGACCGTCCCGCCGGGCCGGCCGCGGCGGCACGGGCGAGGAGGTCCCCACGGCTGACGGCGCCGGTGCGCGTCGACGGGACGGTGCAGGCGTGCGCCCCGGCGATCGCCCCGTACAGGGCGCAGCGGCGCGCGTCCTCGCCGTTCAGCCGGCCGAACAGGAAACCGGCGGCGAAGGCGTCGCCGGCGCCGTTCGTGTCCACGACCGGGCCGGGCGGCCGGACCGCCGGTATGCGGATCAGCTCGCCGTCCGCCAGCAGGAGGGCGCCGTCGGCGCCGGCCGTGGCGACGACGGTGCGGGCACGGCCGCGGGCGGCGATGTCACGGATGGTGCGTTCCGGGTCGGTGAGGGCGGCGGCCGACAGGAAGACGAGGTCCGCGGCGAGGGCGTACGGCTCGTGGTACGGGTCGGCGCCGTCCCAGTCGTGCAGGTCGGTGGAGAGGGTGGTCCCGGCCTCGCGGAGCAGGGGCAGGGCGTGCACCCAGGGATGGGTGATGGCGACGTGCGCGTGGCGGGAGGCGGCCGCGAGCCGGCGCACGGGCGACTCGGGCAGCCGGTCCGGGCCGTCCGTGCGGGTCGCGTCGTAGAGGGACTGCCGGCGCCCGTCGGGGCCGACGAGGTTGACCGCGCGCTTGGTGCCCGCCGGGTGCGGGAGCGCGGTCAGGGGGATGCCGTGGTCGCGGTGGAGGGCGCGGACCAGGTCTCCCTCGTGGTCGTCGCCGAGCAGGTCCGCGTGGTGGGTGCGCAGGCCCAGCGCGGTCAGCCCGAGCGCGACGAAGTCACCGCTCTGCCCGGCGCGGGTCGTGATGCCGGGGCGGATCATGTGGCTGTCGGCGAAGGGCAGCGGCAGTCGGGGGACGTGGACGATGGTGTCCACGCCGGCGCCGCCCAGGACCAGGACGTCGATGTCGCGGGGCATCGGGTTCCTCTCGGGCTGTGGGAATGATCGGTGCATGAGGATTCTGATCGTCACGGCCGGTTCGCGCGGGGACGTCGCCCCGTTCACGGGCCTGGGGAGGCGTCTGCGCGACGCCGGCCATGAGGTCGCCGTCGCCGCGCACCCGGCGCTGGCGGGGCTCGTCGAGGGGTGCGGTCTGGAGTGTCGGCCCGTGCCGGGGGACCCCGAGGGGCTGATGCGGGGCTGGTCGCAGGCGGCGTCCCGGGAGGAGGCGCGGGCGCTGACGAGGGCGTACGCGGAGGGGCTCGCCGACGGCGTGGCGGAGGCGGCGGAGGGCGGCACGGACCTCCTGCTCACCGCTTTCGGCCCGGCGCCGCTCAGTCTGGCGGCCGGAGAGGCGCTCCGTGTCCCCGTCATCGGGACCTACCTCACCCCGTCGTTCGCCACCCGGCGGTTCCCCCTGCCTCCGGCGGCGCCCGGGGCAGGCCTGGGGCCGGAGGGGAACCTCGCCGCGGGCCGGGACGTGGTGGCCCGTGCGGCCGGGGTCTTCGCCGGCTCCGCGGCCCGGCTGCGCAGGCGTCTCGGGCTGCCGGCCGAGGCGCCTGCGCAGCCGGACGGCCTCCGGCCGGTGTTCCACGGCTTCAGCCCGCTGGTGGTGCCCCGCCCCGGCGACTGGCCCTCCGGCGTCGGCGTGTCGGGGTACTGGTGGCCCGCGCGGCCCGACGGCTGGCGGCCCCCGGCCGACCTGGGCGGCTTCCTGCGGGCCGGGCCCCCGCCGGTGTTCATCGGGTTCGGCAGCATGGCCGCCGGGGAGGGGGAACGGCTCGGTGCGCTGGTCGCCGCGGCGGTGCGGCGGGCCGGGGTGCGGGCGGTGGTCCAGGCCGGGTGGGCCGGCCTGGACGCGTGCGGGGACGGGGTCCTGGCCGTCGGCGACGTCCCGCACGACTGGCTGTTCCCGCGTACCGCGGCCGTCGTCCACCACGCCGGGGCCGGCACGACCGGGGCCGGGCTGCGGGCCGGGGTGCCCGCGGTGCCGGTGCCCGTCATGGCCGACCAGCCGTTCTGGGCGGCCCGGCTGCACCGGCTGGGAGTCGCCACCCGGCCCCTGCCGTTCCGGGACCTCACCGCCGACGCCCTCGGCGCCGCGATCGGCGCCTGCCTGTCCGAGCCGGCCCACCGCCGCCGGGCCGCCGCGCTCGCCCGCCGCATGGCGGCGGAGGACGGCGCCGGCGCGGTGCTCGCCCACATCGGGTCGCGGTACGCCGGATGAGTCCGCGTGCGGGCGGGCGTGTCCCTGCGGGCTCGTCCCGGCGGGCGCGCCTCAGAGGGCGGAGAGTTCGCCGAGCAGGTCGTCCAGGCCGAGCGAGCCCTGCGACAGGGCGGCCATGTGCCAGGCCTTGAGGTCGAAGTCCGCGCCGTGGCGGGCGCGGGCCGCCTCCCGGCCCGCCAGCCACACCCGCTCCCCCAGCTTGTAGCCGATGGCCTGGCCGGGCATGCCGAGGTAGCGGGTGATCTCGCTGTCGACGTAGTCGGCGGGGCGGCTGGTGTGCCGGCCGAGGAATTGTTGGGCCAGGGCGGGCGTCCAGCGTTCGCCCGGGTGGAAGGGCGAGTCCTTCGGGATCTCCAGTTCCAGGTGCATGCCGATGTCGACGATGACGCGGACGGCCCGCATCATCTGCGCGTCCAGGTAGCCGAGGCGTCGCTGTGGGTCGGTCAGGAAGCCCAGTTCGTCCATCAGGCGCTCCGCGTACAGCGCCCAGCCCTCGGCGTTGGCGCCGACGAGGCCCAGGGTGGTCTGGTAGCGGGAGAGGTCGTCGGCGACGTGCGCCCACTGGGCGAGCTGGAGGTGGTGGCCGGGTACTCCCTCGTGGTACCAGGTGGTGACGAGGTCGTACACGGGGAAGCGGGTCTCGCCCATGGTCGGCAGCCAGGTGCGCCCGGGCCGGGAGAAGTCCAGGGACGGCTCGGTGTAGTACGGGGCAGCGGCGCTGCCCCGCGGGGCGATGTGCGACTCGACCTTGCGGACGCGCGGGGCGAGCTCGAAGTGGGTGCCGTCGAGGAGGTCGATGGTGTCGTCCATCAGCGTCTGGAGCCACTGCCGGGTCTCCTCGACGCCTTCGACCGCGTCGCCGTGCCGGTCGCACCAGGCCAGCGCTTCCCAGGGGTCGGTGGCGCCGGGCAGGACGCGTCCGGCCTCGGTGCGCATCTCGGCGAGCAGCCGGTGGAACTCGGCCCAGCCGTAGGCGTAGGCCTCGTCCAGGTCGAGGTCGGTGCCGTTGTGGTGGCGGGCGAGGCGGACGTAGCGCTCCCGCCCGGCCACATCCGGGGCGTCCGCGACGGCCGGCGCGTAGGTGCCGCGGAGCCAGTCGCGGAGTTCCGCCAGGGCACCGGTGGCGGCCGCGGCGGCCGCGGCGAGCTCGGCGCGCAGCGCCTCGGGGCAGGGGTCGGTGAACTCCTGGAACCAGCTGCGGTCCGTGCCGATCCACTCGGTCAGCTGGCCCATGACGGCGGCGGTCTGCCGCGGTCCCGCGGTCAGCCCGCGGGCGAGTCCGGTGTCCAGGGAGGCGCGGTAGCCGGCGAGGGCGTCGGGGACGGCGTGCAGCCGCCGTCCGATGGCCGCCCAGTCCTCGTCGGTGTCCTGGGGGGTGAGGGTGAAGACGTCGCGGACCTCGTGCAGCGGAGAGCCGAGGTTGCCGACCGTGCGCAGGTGCTCGCCGGCCTCGTGGACGGCGAGTTCGGCGGTGAGCCGCTCGCGGAGCAGGCGGGCGCAGCGGCGTTCGCCGGCGGCGTCGGCGCCCGGTGTGCGCTCGGCTTCGGCGAGCTGCCGCAGGGTGGTGCGGGCCAGGTCGGCGACGGCGTGCCGGCCGTCGGGCGAGAGGTCGGGGAGCCGGTCTGCGCCCGCGGCGACGCCGAGGAAGGTCGCGGCGATCGGGTCGAGGGCGACGAAGGCGTCGACGTGGGCGTCGGCGACCTCGCGGGGCAGCCTGCCGCCGCTGGGGGCAGTGGTGTGGGGCATGCGAGCCGTCCTTGTACGGGTGCGTGCGTCGGCGGGATCGGAGCCGTCGGTTCGGTGCAGTGGGGTGCGCGGCGGGGTGGAAACGGGGGCCGGCGGGCCGCCGGGGTTCAGATCCACTCCCGTTCGCGAGCCATGCGCAGCGCGTCGATGCGGTTGCGGGCGCCCATGGCGGACACGACCGCGGAGACGTAGTTGCGGGCGGTGCCTTCGGAGAGGGAGAGGCGGGCGGCGATCTGCGGGACGGGGTCGCCGCGGTGGAGGAGTTCGAGGACGGAGAGCTGCCTGCGGGTGAGCGGGCAGTCCCCGCCGGCCGCGGCCGCGTCGGTGAGCCCGTCGTCGAAGACGCGCTCTCCGCGGTGCACGCGGCGGACGGCCTCGGCGAGGCGTTCGGGCGGGTCGCTGCGGCGGACCAGTCCGTCGATGCCCCCGGCGAGGGCCCTGCGGACCAGG
Organism: Streptomyces sp. WAC05292; assembly: GCF_003949955.1. Taxonomy (NCBI): domain Bacteria; kingdom Bacillati; phylum Actinomycetota; class Actinomycetes; order Kitasatosporales; family Streptomycetaceae; genus Streptomyces; species Streptomyces sp. WAC05292. Next base: position 5,782 of record NZ_RPSE01000035.1, on the reverse strand, counting down.
GGCCGGGTGAGGGCGGTGGCGAGGAGCAGGGTACGGCTGCCGGGGAGGACGGCGATCTTCTCGGCGACCTCGACGGTCTCCTCGTCCCGGCCGCCGAAGCTGATGAGGACGACGTCGGGCCGGTGGAGTTCGGCGAACTCCAGGGCGGCGTAGGCGCTGTCGGCGGATCCGACGACGGTGAGGCCGGGGAGGCCGTCCAGGAGGGCGGTGAGCGCGGCGCGGGACAGGGCGAGATCGTCGTGGACCAGCACGTCGGTGTTCATCCGGTTTCCCCCTGTCGGTCGGGACGGTGCGCGAGCGGCGGGAGCGGCAGTGCGAGGAGGTCCACGCCGTGCGGCGGTCCCGTCAGCTCACCCGTCTTGGTCCAGCCCCACCGCCGGTACATGTCGCGGGCCGGCGCCCCGCCGGACGCGGCGAGGACGGCGTACGCCTCGGTGCGGTCGGCGAGCAGCCGGTCGAGCAGCCGGCGGCCGTGCCCGCGGCCGCGGGCCTCCCGGACGACCGCGAGCTCGTACACGTAGAACAGCGGCCGGCGGCGCAGCCGCCGCGGTGCGGGGGCGGCGGCCCGCGGGTGCCACCAGCCGGCCCCGCGGTGGACTCCGTACGCGAATCCCGTCAGGGCCGCGCCGTCGCGGACGGTGGCGACGGCGAAGCCGGGCAGCGCCGCGTGGTCGGCGAGCTGTCGGGCGAAGCCGTCGGCGTCCGCCGCGTCCTCGTGGTAGGGCGGTTCGCGGTAGACCCGGTGGTAGACCTCGCGGAACTCGCCGAGGTGCGGGAGTGCGGAGCCGGGCTCAGGCATCGGCGGTCTCCCGCTGGACGTGTGCGGGCAGCACCCGGTTCAGCCGCTGGAGCAGCACGACCGCGACGAGGCAGAAGGCGCACAGCATGAGCCACGGCAGGGCGGCCCCGAAGGCCAGCAGCCCGGTGAACACGGTCGGCGCGAGTACCTTGGCGAGGCTCCACATCAGCTCCTCCATGCCCAGGTACCGGCCGCGGAGATGCCCTGCGGCCATGCCCACGATCAGCGCGCTGGTGGTGGGGGCCTGGAGCAGTTCGGCGACCGTGAAGACGATCATGCCGAGGACCAGCCCGCAGAAGGCGAGGCTCGCGTGGTCGCCGGGCACGGCCGCGATGACCACGAAGGACGCCATCCACAGGACGGCGGCCGTCTGGAGCACGGCGGGCCGCCGGTACTTCTCGACGGCCTTGGCGAGGGCGGTCTGGCCGAGCACCACCATGACGGTGTTGATCGCGAACAGCATGCCCGGCTGCCACTCCGGGAGCCCGCGCCCCTCGATGACGTATGCGCTCAGCAGCAGCGTCAGCGCCAGGTCGCACAGGGCGAACACCCAGGTGGTGGCGAGGACGGCGAGGAACGGCCGGTCGGCGAGGACCTCCCGGTAGCCGGCGCGCGGCTCCGCCTCCCGGGCGGCTTCGGCGGGGGCTCCGGCGCCGGCGGGGCGCCCGAGGGCGCCCCGGCGCCAGGTCGCGACGAGCCCGGCCGCGAGGAGGAACGACACGGCGTTCAGGACGACGACGGCGGTGTAGCCGGAGGTGCCGCCCCAGCCGACGAAGGTGCTGCCGATGAGGCCGCCCGCGCCGATCCCGGCGTTGCGCAGGGAGCGGTCCATCGCGTACCAGCGGGCCCGGTGCCCGTCGTCGGCGACTTGGGCGACGAGGGCGAAGACGGAGGGCCGGAAGAGGCTGTCGCCCCACATGGTGGCCGTGACGAGGACGACGAGCTGCCAGGGGGTGTCGGTGAACACGTAGGCGGTGAAGGTGAGGACGCGGATCAGGTTGGCCGAGACGAGGACGCGCCGCGGCCCGATCCGGTCGATCAGCCTGCCTCCCAGCGGGCCCGCGGGCAGCGAGAGCAGGGCGCCGGTGGACAGCATCAGGCCGACCGTGGTCAGCGGGATGCCCTTGGCGGCGTGGAAGTACACGACCGCGAAGGGCAGGAAGAGGCCGGTGCCCAGGGCGTCGACGATCTGCGCGACGATCAGGGGCCTGCGGCCCTTGGTGTTGGGCAGGCCGAACGTGTCGATGACAGCCATCGTGTCCCTCACGCGTGGGGTAGGGGGAAGACGTTGTACTCGTTCTCGGCGAGCGGCTGCGGCCGCCAGCCCAGCCGGACGCCCGCGCGGCCGATCCTGCCGTTGCCCCACATGGGCATGCCGGCGGGGAAGTTCGACACGAGGCCGGGCACGATCGTGTGCGCGGCGGAGAACCCGGCCGCTTCGGCGTCACAGGTCGTCAGATCGACGCTGATCACCTCGAATCCGCGGGCCTCGACGCGTTCGCGGTAGGCGGCCAGGCGCCGCTCGCCGAGGGCCGGCAGCCCGTGCCAGGGGCGGAAGGGGAGGTCGTCCAGCCAGGGCGCGACGTGCCCGCCGGCCCGCGGGTCGAGGTGGAGCTGCTGCTGGCACAGCAGGTCGCGGACGTCCGCGAAGTCGGGGCGGTAGGAGTCGAGGTAGCGGCGGTCGGCGCGGTACGGCTTGAGGTTGCCGAGGTGCGGCAGGTCCGCCACACCGTCCCCGAGGGCCTTCTCGTCGTCGAGGAAGCGGCAGGTGTGGTGCAGGGTGAACCCCTCGGCGAGTGCCTTCTCCGCCGCTTCGTGCGGGTCGGGGCGGGTGGCGAAGCCGATGGCCAGCCAGCCTGTGGCGCGGTCGCGGACGACGGCGGCGAGGACGGGCACGCCGAACTCGTTGTCCAGGGGGATCAGGGTGGTGTCGTAGGCGTCGGCGCTGTCGGCGGTGAGGGCGCGGAGCCGGTCCGTCATCGGCAGCCGGGGCAGACGGGCGGCGTTCGCCCACCACAGCATGGTCGTGTCGCGCTCGATGACCTCTTCGAGTCCGGAGGTGACGGCGTGCTCCTCGCTGACGCCGCAGGCCACGCCCGCGACGAGCGGGTCGGAGTACGGGAGCGGGTCGTGCTCGCCGTGGGCGACGAGGAAGGCGGGCACCCACACCGGTTCGCCCGTCGTCCAGGACCGGCCCTCGACCCAGGAGCACTCGGCGTCGGTGGTCAGCGGGGCGAAGGGGAAGCCGTCGCTTCGGTACTGCCGCTCGGAGTACAGGTGCAGGCGGCGCGGGTCGAGCGCGGGGATCCCGGCCCGGCGCAGGCTGTCGTGGCTGCCGTGGCGGAGGCGGTCCTCGGGGAGGCGGCTGCCGCAGTAGCGTTCGACCGCCTCTCCGACGGCGCTGCGGCGGGCGGCGTCGAAATCGGACCAGGACGTCCCGAACGCCTGCCGGTCGTTGGGCCAGTCCGCGACGCGCCGCATGTCGGCGACGTCCACGGCGCACACCCGCAGCTGCGCGGGCATGCCGGGGAGCGGAGCCAGCTCCTGGACTCCGGTGACCACGCCGACCTGGTCGTCGATGAGCAGGTCGTCGTCGGGGTTGCCGCGGACCACGGGCCGCGGCCGGGTGGGGACGGGCAGGATGGTGCGTTCGAGGCGGGTGAGGCGGTGCGGATCGAGTTCCGCCTCGTCGAGGGCGGCCTCGCCGCTGATCCAGCGCTCCAGGCTCGCGGCGAGTTGGGAGGCGGTCCAGCGGACGTCGCCGCCGCGGAGCCGGCGGGCCCCGGGTGGCGGCGCCGCCCGCATCGCCTCGGGGATCCGCGGGTCCGTGGCCGCGCTGAGCCGGCGCTCCAGTACGTCGGTGAAGTCGGCTGAGACGCCCGGGGTGATGGCAGGGCCGAGGACGGCCCGGCCGCGTTCGTGGCGCAGCGGCAGCCAGCGCAGGCCGAGGCGCCCGCACAGCGCGTCCAGTCGGCCGAGTTCGGCGTGCGCGGGGTGGGGGAAGGCGGCGACGAGCACGGTGTCGGTGAGATCGGCGGCTTCGGGGGCGCCGATCCCGGACAGGTCTTCGGGGGCCGGCCCGACGTGCCGGTATCCGGTGGGGGCGAGGGCGTGGGCGAGGGGGGCGGTGAGCTCGGGGGCGCCGGTGAGGAGCACGGTGGTGCGGGCGATACGGGCGGCCCGGTCGGCGTCGCCGGCGGCCCGGGCCGGGCGCAGGCAGCCGTCGTCCCGGAGGACGTCGACGACCTCGGCGTAGTCGGGGGACATTCCGGCGAGCAGTTCGGCGCGGGTCCTGGTGCCGTCGCAGCGCGCCAGCCAGGCACGGAACTCGTCCGGCGGAGCGGAAATGTAGAACTGTCCGCCGTTCGGTGTGGCAAGAAAGCACATATCGCGCTCGAGGTCGTACACCTCGGCATCCACGAGTTCCCAAGCGGTGTCTTCCGCCGGCATTACCGCCCCCATGAAACGAGTTCCGATGAAAAGGGCCACGGCCCCGGGGGTGAGAACCCGGGACCGTGGGAGAAGGACCTTAGACGGTCAGCTTCACTTGGCCACCGTGCGGTTGTGCACGACCGCGCGGTTGTGGACGACGGCCCGGTTGTGGACCACGGCGCGGTTGTGGACGACGGCGGTGACGGCGCTGGCCTTGACGGTGGAGATCATGGTTTTTCCTCCTGTTTTCCGTTCGGTCGTGCTTACGGGAAATACGTTACGGGCCTCCAAGGACCTTGCACAGATGCGTTTTTCACATTCCGTCGCAATTAAAGCCGCGCTCCATCCGCACTCCAGATTCCACGCCGCGGGAGGGCGCGTTTCGCAGGAGTTTCCCCTGCTCATCGGCGGTTTTCGGTTGCCGCGGCGAATGCAAATGGCCCCCGGCCGCCGTTTGGGCGGGCCCGGCCGGGGCACACGGCCCGAAACGACGGGCTACACCGGGAGGGAACCGTGTCCGGACTACTCGCCAGGCTCAAGGTGTTCAGCCGCAGCCCCCAGGGGCAGCGGGCCATCTCATCGGTGCGCCGGGCCGCCGCGGACCCGCGCAGGCAGGAGCAGGCGCGCAGGCTTCTCGGCAGGCTCCGCGGCCGGCGCTGACGCACACGGAGGAGGGGCGGGGGTTCCCCCCCGCCCCTCCTCCTGTCCGTCCGCCGGCGCCACGGGCGGCGGCGCCGCCGTCAGTGGAGCCGGTTGACGACGTTCTTGACGGTGACGTTCTTGAAGTGGTCGACCGGCGGGGCGCTCCAGTTGCTCTCCCATTCGACGATCGTGACGGTCGCGCCGTCGCGGCCGATGCCGAACAAGTGGTTGTGGTACGTGTCGCTGAAGGCGTACGTGATCCGCATCCCCAGGACGGCCGCCCCTTCCTCCACGTCCACGGTCCCGTGGTCGTAGAGCGTCCGGATCGTGTCGGGGCCGACGTTGAGCGGGCACTCCGCGTAGATCCGGCGGGCGTGGTCGGCGAAGGCGATCGCCTCGGCCTCGGTGTCGAAGACGACGGTGTTCTGGCCGCCGGCGGCCGTCTCCGACGTGGAGACCTCGCGGTTCCACACGTTGGTCTCCGGAACGGTCCACGAGCGGCCGCAGGCGGGCTGGCGCCAGCCGCGGGACGGCGCCGGCCCGTACCACGTGGTGCCGTCCTTCGGCATGTCGGAGAGGTACAGCATGCCCGGCCGGGGCCGCCACTCGGCGGCGGCGGCATCCGCCCCCGATGCCGCCGCCGCGAGCGCGGCGGCGACGGTTGCGGTGGCGGCTGCGCGGAGCCGGTTCCGTAGGGCCATGTCGGATCCCCCTGGGTGTGAGGCGGTGCGTGCGGTGGTGTCGTCCGGCCGCGGGCGGTCGGATGCCGTCCGCGGTTCGACGTCGACCGTAGGGGCGCCGGCGGCCGCGGGGCACCCGCCGGTTCAGGGGGGTACCGGGCCGCCTCGCGGCGTGCGCGCGGTTCCGGCTACGGGCCGCCGAGGGCGGGGGCGAGCGGTGGGGCCGGGG
>NZ_RPSE01000359.1:0-6641 GCF_003949955.1 Streptomyces sp. WAC05292 | reverse complement strand
GCCCCCGCACGCGCCACCGGCCCCACCACCGCGCACCCGGCCCAGCTGAGGCTCAGGGCCGGCCTGCTGCCCCTGCTCGCCGAGGCCGACCTCCTCGACTCGCCCAGCGGCTGGGGCAGCACCCGCACCGCCGCCGGCGCCTTCCGCCTGGAACCCGTCCGCCTCGACCGCGACCTGGACCTGATCGCCCGCTGGATGAACGACCACGAAGTCGCCGCCTACTGGGACCTCGCCGGACCCCCGTCCCTCACGGCCGCACACCTGCGGGCCCAGATCGACGGCGACGGCGGCAGCCTCCCCTGCCTCGGCCTCCTCGACGGCACCCCCGTCAGCTACTGGGAGGTCTACCGGGCCGACCTCGACCCGCTCGCCCGCCACTACCCGGCACGCCCCCACGACACCGGTATCCACCTGCTGATCGGGGACGGCAGGAACCGAGGCCGCGGCCTCGGGACCGCACTGCTGCGCGCGGTCGCCAACCTCGTGCTCGACAACCGCCCGCGCTGCACCCGCGTCATCGCCGAACCGGACATCCGCAACACCCCCTCCGTCTCCGCCTTCCTCGGCTCCGGCTTCCGCTGGACCGGGAACATCGACCTGCCCGGCAAGCGCGCGGCCCTGATGGTTCGCGAGCGGGCGCTCCGCAGCCTCATCTGAGCCGCACCCCGCAGCGCCCGCCCACCGGCCGGTCCGCCTGCCGTCCTTCCCCCCGAAAACGCCCGGCCCGCGCCGCGGGGTTCCCGCCTCCCCGTCGCCCTTTCCGGTGATCGGCCATCCCGGTGATGGCCGTCACCGTCGGTGCCGCCCCGTAGGCTGGGGGGTGCTATGACGAAGCCCTCCCTCCCCGACCTGCTGCACGCCGCCGTCTCCGCCGTCGGCGGCACGGAGCGGCCCGGCCAGGTCGCCATGGCCGAAGCGGTCGCCGAAGCGATCGACGACAGCACGCACCGGCTGATCCAGGCCGGCACCGGCACCGGCAAGTCCCTCGGCTACCTGGTCCCGGCCCTAGCGCACGGCGAGCGCGTCGTCGTGGCCACGGCGACCCTCGCCCTGCAGCGGCAGCTCGTCGAGCGCGACCTGCCCCGGACGGTCGAGGCGCTGCACCCGCAGCTGCGCCGCCGGCCGCAGTTCGCCATGCTCAAGGGCCGGTCGAACTACCTGTGCCTGCATCGGCTGCACGAGGGCGCCCCCCAGGACGAGGAGGAGGGCCTCTTCGACCAATTCGAGGCCGCCGCCCCCACCAGCAAGCTCGGCCAGGACCTGCTGCGGCTGCGCGACTGGGCCGACGAGACGGAGACCGGAGACCGGGACGACCTCACGCCCGGCGTCTCCGACCGCGCCTGGAGCCAGGTGTCCGTCTCCTCCCGCGAATGCCTCGGCGCGTCGAAGTGCCCGTACGGCGCCGAATGCTTCGCCGAGGCGGCCCGCGAGCGGGCCAAGCTGGCCGACGTCGTCGTCACCAACCACGCCCTGCTCGCCATCGACGCCATCGAGGGCGCGCCCGTCCTGCCGCAGCACGAGGTGCTGATCGTGGACGAGGCCCACGAGCTGGTGTCCCGCGTGACCGGCGTCGCCACCGGCGAACTCACCCCCGGGCAGGTCAACCGGGCCGTGAAGCGGGCCGCGAAGCTGGTCGACGAGAAGACGGCCGACTCCCTCCAGACCGCCTCCGAGTCCTTCGAGCGCGTGATGGAGCTGGCGCTGCCCGGCCGGCTGGAGGAGATCCCCGAAGACCTCGGGTACGCGCTTGCGGCGCTCCGCGACGCCGCCCGCGAGGTGATCTCCGCTATCGGCTCCACCAGGGACAAGTCCGTCGCCGACGAGGACGCCGTCCGCAAGCAGGCCCTGGCCTCCGTGGAGAACGTGCACGCGGTGGCCGAGCGGATCCTCGCCGGCTCCGAGTACGACGTCCTCTGGTACGAGCGCCACGACCGGTTCGGGGCGACGCTGCGGGTCGCCCCCCTGTCGGTGTCGGGGCTGCTGCGGGAGAAGCTGTTCGAGGACCGCTCGGTCGTCCTCACCTCGGCGACCCTCAAGCTCGGAGGGGACTTCAACGGGGTCGCGGCCTCGCTCGGCCTGTCCCCGGAAGGTGTCGAGGCGGACGACGCGCCGGTCTGGCGCGGGCTGGACGTCGGCTCGCCGTTCGACTACCCGAAGCAGGGCATCCTCTACGTCGCCAAGCACCTGGCCACGCCCGGCCGCGAGGGGACCCGCGGCGACATGACGGACGAGCTCGCCGAGCTGATCGAGGCGGCCGGCGGCCGCACCCTCGGCTTGTTCTCCTCCATGCGCGGAGCCAAGGCGGCGGCCGAGGAGCTGCGGGGCCGGCTCGACCACCCGATCCTGCTCCAGGGGGAGGAGACCCTCGGCGAGCTGATCAAGAACTTCGCCGCGGATCCGCGGACCTGCCTGTTCGGGACGCTGTCCCTGTGGCAGGGCGTGGACGTCCCCGGGCCGAGCTGCCAGCTCGTGATCATGGATCGCATCCCCTTCCCCCGGCCCGACGACCCGCTGATGAGCGCGCGCCAGAAGTCGGTCGAGGAGCACGGCGGCAACGGCTTCATGGCCGTCGCCGCGACGCACGCGGCGCTGCTGATGGCCCAGGGTGCCGGCCGGCTCGTCCGCGCCGCGGGCGACCGGGGCGTCGTCGCGGTCCTGGACCCGCGGCTGGCGACGGCCCGGTACGGCAGCTTCCTGAAGGCGACGCTGCCGAACTTCTGGTACACCACGGACCGCAACCAGGTCCGCCGCTCCCTGTCCGCGATCGACTCGGCGGCCAAGGCCGACGGCAAGTAGCCCGTGCTCCGGGCCCGGGCATGGAACAGCTCCGGGACCGGCGCAGTGGGTCCCGGAGCTGGCTGGCGGGCCGGGCTCAGACCCGGCGCAGTACGGCGACGACCTTGCCGAGGATGGTCGCCTCGTCACCGGGGATCGGCTGGTACGCCGCGTTGTGGGGGAGCAGCCAGACGTGGCCGTCCTCGCGCTTGAAGCGCTTGACGGTGGCCTCGCCGTCGAGCATGGCGGCGACGATGTCGCCGTTCTCGGCGACGGGCTGGCGGCGGACCGTGACCCAGTCGCCGTCGCAGATCGCGGCCTCGATCATGGAGTCGCCGACGACCTTGAGGACGAAGAGCTCACCGTCGCCGACGAGCTGCCGCGGAAGCGGGAAGACGTCTTCCACGGACTCCTCGGCGAGGATCGGACCGCCGGCCGCGATCCGGCCGACCAGGGGCACGTACGAGGCGGCGGGCTTGCCGGTGGTGTCCGTGGGCTGCGAGCTGGGCTGGTCCGAGCCGCGCACCTCGTACGCCCGGGGCCGGTGCGGGTCGCGGCGGAGGAAGCCCTTGCGCTCCAGGGCCATCAGCTGGTGGGCGACGGACGAGGTGCTGGACAGGCCGACCGCCTGGCCGATCTCCCGCATGGACGGCGGGTAGCCCCGGCGCTGCACGGAGTCCCGGATGACCTCGATGACCCGGCGCTGCCGGTCGGTGAGCCCGGAGCTGTCGGCGCGGATGCCTGGGGGGCGCCCTGGCAGGGATCGAGCGGGGCGGATGGCATCCGCCTCCGGGGTCGGGCTTGCGCTTGCGTCGTTCATGGCGTGCACCGGCTCGAGTCGGCTTTGGGAGCGGTTCTGGGCAGTGATGGCGGCACTGTCTGCGGTGGTGGTCACGTCGGCGGCCCCTCTCGAAATGTTCTCCCTAGCTGGACAACGGTAATTGCTTTCGAAAGGTTGCGCCAAACACACGTTCGAGTGAAAAATCGCAGATCGCCCTGCGTGATCACAATGGCAGGTGTATTGGGTTGTGTATTTCCGAACGGAGGTTCGGATGGTTCCCCGCTGCCTACGGTACCCTTCCCGGTCGAGCCGCCGCCCCCGCATGCGGCCCCAGTGTGGCACCGCGGGCGCCCCCGCCCGCGCACCCGCTCCGCGACACGCGGTAGCGGACCAAATCCGCGGCGCCACAAGATCTAGTGGTTGTATGGGCGGCGCCACCCATACCTAGTGGTATCGGGGAGCGCAGGGGTCTCACGGGCCCCATGGATCGCATATGCTTGGCTCTGCTCCACGAGCCCCGGCAGAGCGATTCCGCCGCACTGGGCCCGAAGGGGTGATTCAGTCGTGCCTAGAGAAGGGTGAGGGACCATGCACTGCCCCTTCTGCAGGCACCCCGACAGCCGCGTCGTCGACAGCCGCACCACCGACGACGGCACGTCGATCCGCAGACGCCGCCAGTGCCCGGACTGCTCCCGTCGCTTCACGACGGTCGAGACGGCCTCGCTCATGGTGATCAAGCGCAGCGGTGTCACCGAGCCCTTCAGCCGTACCAAGGTCATCTCCGGCGTGCGCAAGGCGTGCCAGGGCCGGCCCGTCACCGAGGACGCCCTCGCCAAGCTCGGCCAGCGGGTCGAGGAGGCGGTGCGCGCCACCGGGAGCGCCGAGCTGACCACCCACGACGTCGGGCTGGCCATACTCGGTCCGCTCCAGGAGCTCGACCTCGTCGCGTACCTGCGCTTCGCGTCCGTGTACAAGGCGTTCGACACCCTCGAAGACTTCGAGGCCGCCATCGCGGAACTCCGCGACCGGCGGCCCCGCCCCGAGGAGTGCGGGCCCGCCGGGACCCCCCAGGTCCCCGTGCCCGCCTCCGCCTCCGACTGACCGGGCCGCCGCGCGCTCCGGCGCGGCACGCCCGCTCGGCCCGGAGGCCGCCCGGCGCAGCCGGGAGAAGACGTAACAAGACACAGCACTGTGCCTCGGAATAGCGCTGGCACTTTAGGGCGTTTTTGCCCGTATATGGGAGGCAGGCGGCATGACAGAGACGGCGAGCAGCTCGGCACGCGGTTCCCGCACCAAGGGGACCAAGGGCGCCAAGGGCGGCCTGCGGATCGAGCGCATCCACACCACCCCGGGCGTGCACCCGTACGACGAGGTGAGCTGGGAGCTCCGTGACGTCGTCATGACGAACTGGCGCGACGGCTCGGTCAACTTCGAGCAGCGCGGCGTCGAGTTCCCCGACTTCTGGTCGGTGAACGCGGTCAACATCGTCACCAGCAAGTACTTCCGCGGCGCCGTCGGCACGCCGCAGCGCGAGACCGGTCTGAAGCAGCTCATCGACCGCATCGTGAAGACCTACACGAAGGCCGGCGAGGACCACGGCTACTTCGCGTCCCCCGCCGACGCGGAGATCTTCGAGCACGAGCTGACCTACGCCCTCCTCCACCAGATCTTCAGCTTCAACTCCCCGGTGTGGTTCAACGTCGGCACGCCCCAGCCGCAGCAGGTGTCCGCCTGCTTCATCCTGTCCGTCGACGACTCCATGGAGTCGATCCTCGACTGGTACAAGGAAGAGGGCATGATCTTCAAGGGCGGCTCCGGCGCCGGCCTGAACCTCTCCCGCATCCGCTCCTCCAAGGAGCTCCTCTCCTCCGGCGGCAACGCCTCCGGCCCCGTCTCCTTCATGCGCGGCGCCGACGCGTCCGCCGGAACGATCAAGTCGGGCGGCGCCACCCGCCGCGCCGCCAAGATGGTCGTCCTCGACGTGGACCACCCGGATGTCGAGGACTTCATCGAGACCAAGGTCAAGGAAGAGGAGAAGATCCGCGCCCTGCGCGACGCGGGCTTCGACATGGACCTGGGTGGCGACGACATCACGTCCGTCCAGTACCAGAACGCCAACAACTCCGTCCGCGTGAACGACGAGTTCATGACGGCCGTCGAGAACGGCACCTCCTTCGGCCTGCGCGCCCGCATGACCGGCGAGGTCATCGAGCAGGTCGACGCCAAGGCGCTCTTCCGCAAGATGGCCGAGGCCGCCTGGGCGTGTGCCGACCCGGGCATCCAGTACGACGGCGTCATCAACCACTGGCACACCTGCCCCGAGTCCGGCCGCATCACCGCGTCGAACCCGTGCAGCGAGTACATGCACCTGGACAACACGTCCTGCAACCTCGCCTCCCTGAACCTGATGAAGTTCCTCGACGACGACGGCAAGGGCAACCAGTCCTTCGACGCCGAGCGCTTCGCCAAGGTCGTCGAGCTCGTCATCACGGCCATGGACATCTCCATCTGCTTCGCGGACTTCCCGACGCAGAAGATCGGCGAGAACACCCGCGCCTACCGCCAGCTCGGCATCGGCTACGCCAACCTCGGCGCGCTGCTGATGGCGACCGGCCACGCCTATGACTCCGACGGCGGCCGCACCCTCGCCGCGTCCATCACCTCGCTGATGACCGGCACCGCCTACCGGCGCTCCGCCGAACTCGCCGCGATCGTCGGCCCGTACGACGGCTACGCCCGCAACGCCACGGCCCACAACCGCGTCATGAAGCAGCACGCCGACGCCAACGCCGCCGCGCCGCGCACCGACGACCTCGACAACGCCATCTGGGCGGCGGCCACCGAGGCCTGGCAGGACGTCCTGCGCCTCGGCGAGAAGAACGGCTTCCGCAACTCCCAGGCCTCCGTGCTGGCCCCGACCGGCACCATCGGCCTCGCCATGTCCTGCGACACCACCGGTGTCGAGCCGGACCTGGCCCTGGTGAAGTTCAAGAAGCTCGTCGGCGGCGGCTCGATGCAGATCGTCAACGGCACCGTCCCGCAGGCCCTGCGCCGCCTGGGCTACCAGGAGGAGCAGATCGAGGCG
>NZ_RPSE01000358.1:0-6655 GCF_003949955.1 Streptomyces sp. WAC05292 | reverse complement strand
CCGTGCCGCACTCCGGCCCATGCCGCCCCCTCATACCGTGGCTCCGCCGCCCGTACCGCCGGCACCGGCGCGCCCCTGCGGCCCCGGGCGGGGTACCGGTCCGATGCCCGTACCGAGCCGCCGGAACACCGCCGTCCGCGCCTCGTTCGCCGGCCGGCACCAAAGGGCAGGCACCGCCCGGGTGCCTGCCCTCCGGCGCGACGGGCCGCCGCCGTCCGCCCTCCTAGTCGACCGTGGCCCAGTCCAGGGTGCGCTCCACCGCCTTCTTCCAGCCCGCGTAGCCCTCCGCACGCCGCTCCTGCGACCACTGCGGCTCCCACCGCTTGGACTCCTGCCAGTGCGTGCGCAGTTCGTCGCCGTCCCGCCAGAAGCCGGTGGCCAGGCCGGCCGCGTACGCGGCCCCCAGGGCGGTGGTCTCCGCCACGACGGGGCGGCTCACCGGGACGCCGAGCACATCGGCCTGGATCTGCATGCAGAGGTCGTTGGCGGTGACGCCTCCGTCGACCTTCAGCACGTCCAGGTGGACGCCGGAGTCCTGCTCCATCGCCTCGACGACGTCGCGGCTCTGGTAGCAGATCGCCTCCAGCGTCGCCCGCGCCAGGTGCTCGTTGGTGTGGTAGCGGGCGAGCCCGACGATCGCGCCGCGCGCGTCCGATCGCCAGTACGGGGCGAACAGGCCGGAGAAGGCGGGCACGAAGTACATCCCGCCGTTGTCCTCGACCGCCGCGGCGAGCCGCTCGCTCTCCGCCGCGTTCGTGATGATCTTCATCTGGTCGCGCAGCCACTGGACCGCGGACCCGGTGACCGCGATGGACCCCTCCAGCGCGTACACGGCGGGACTGTCGCCGAACCGGTAGGCCACCGTCGTCAGAAGCCCGTGCTGCGAACGCACCAGCTCCGTGCCGGTGTTCAGCACCAGGAAGTTGCCGGTGCCGTACGTGTTCTTCGCCTCGCCCGGCGCGAAGCAGACCTGGCCCACGGTGGCCGCCTGCTGGTCGCCGAGCACACCGGTGATCGGGACGGCCGCGCGCAGCGGGCGGGAGGTGCGGGTCGTCCCGTACGCCTCGGGGTGCGAGGAGGCGTTGATCGTGGGGAGCATCGCCCGGGGGACGCCGAAGAAGCCCAGGAGCTCGTCGTCCCAGTCGAGCGTCTCCAGGTTCATCAGCATGGTGCGGCTGGCGTTGGTGACGTCGGTGGCGTGGACGCCGCCGTCGGGTCCGCCGGTCAGGTTCCACAGGACCCAGCAGTCGGTGTTCCCGAACAGGGCGTGGCCCTGCTCCGCCGCCTCGCGCACGCCGTCGACGTTCTCCAGGATCCACTGGATCTTCCCGCCGGAGAAGTACGTCGCCGGCGGCAGCCCGGCCTTGCGGCGGATCACCTCGCCCCGGCCGGACCGCTCCAGCGCGGCAGCGATGGCGTCGGTACGGGTGTCCTGCCACACGATCGCGTTGTAGTAGGGGCGGCCGCTGCGCGGGTCCCACACGACGGTGGTCTCGCGCTGGTTCGTGATGCCGATGGCCGCGAGGTCCTCCGGCGCGAGGTTGCCGTGCCGCAGCGCGTTCTGGATCACCGAGTTGGTGCGCTCCCAGATCTCCACCGGGTCGTGCTCGACCCATCCGGGCCGCGGCAGGATCTGCGCGTGCTCCAACTGGTGCTTCGCCACCTCGTTCCCGCCGTGGTCGAAGATCATGAAACGGGTGCTGGTGGTTCCCTGGTCCACCGCGCCGACGAAGTCCGCCATGGGGTGCCGCCTCTCGTAGGGACAGGGTGGGGGCCGGGCCGGCGCCGGGTCACTCCTCCGGGGTCGGCATGCGTCCGGGGGGCTCCGGTTCGGCGGTCGGCAGGTACCGGCCGACGAGGAACTTGTAGAGGGCCCCGCCGACGAGGGCTCCGATGAGGGGTCCGAGGATCGGCACCCAGAAGTAGAGTTGGCCGTACTGGTCCCGCCAGGCCGTGCCGTAGCCCGTGAGGAAGCTCGCGAGCCGTGGCCCGAAGTCGCGGGCCGGGTTGATGGCGTAGCCCGCGTTGGTACCCCAGGCCATGCCGATCGCGACGACGATCAGGCCGATGATGAACGGCGCCAGGTTCGCGCCCGGCGGCGTGCCCAGCAGGTCCGTGACCGCGAGGATCAGCAGCATCAGGATCGCGGTGCCGATGATCTGGTCGCGGAAGGCCCCCCACTCGTACACCGGCAGATTCGTGTTGCCGTTCGCCGGGAGGGTGGAGAACACGCCCTGCGTCTTGATGGTGTGGCCGGGGTCCGCCTTCGCCAGGGCCTCGCTGTAGTTCCAGCGGACCAGCAGCGCGGCCACGAAGGCGCCCGCCGTCTGCGCGACGGCGTACGGGGCGACCTTCTTCCACGGGAACCCCTTGAAGGCCGCGAGGGCCACCGTCACCGCCGGGTTGAGGTGCGCGCCGCTGAGGCGCGCGGCCACGTACACGCCGAGGGTGACGCCGATGCCCCACGCCCAGGCGATGCTGTCGTGGTCGCCGAGGCCGCCCGCGGGGTCCGTCAGGGCCCCGCCGGCGACGACCTGGGCGACCACGCCGCAACCGAACAGGATGAGAATCATGGTCCCGGCGAATTCGGCGGAGAGTTCGCCGATCAGCCCGGACCGCTTCAATCGCTCAGCCATGGAAGTCCCGCTTCCCGCCGGCCCAGGACCGGCCATAGCCCGAGTCCTCCAGCTCCACCTGCGGCACGGAGGGCGCGCAGGGTGATCCTTGCCCAGAGTGCAGCACCCGGTCCGCCCCCGCACCCGGAGGCCGCCCAGGCCCTCCCGCCTGCGCCGCCTGAGCACGTGCCGCGGCAGGGCCCCGCCGCGGATGGGTACCGCGCCGGGCCGCCCTGAGTACGACCGCTCATGCCCCGGGCGCCGCCCGCCGCCGACCATGGCGGCACGCGGTGGGGAACACCGCGGTGGAGAACGGAGAACCGCCATGCTCAGCCGCCTCGCCGACGCCCTCGTGCCCGCGTTCGGACGCCTGTCCGTGACCGCGCACACCGGTGCCGACCTCGCGCCGGGCAGCATCATCGCCGCGAACCACACCTCCCTCGCCGACCCGGCCGTCGTCCTCGCCGCCCTGCACCGCCTCGGCGCCGAACCGGTCGTGATGGCCGCCGCCGGACTGTGGCGGATTCCCGTCCTCGGCCCGCTCCTGGCCCGCGAGGGGCACATCCCCGTCCGCCGAGGCCACCGCAGCGCCGCGGACGCCCTGGACCTGGCCGAAGCCGCCCTGGGACGCGGCAGGCTCGTCCTCCTGTACGCCGAAGGCTGCATCCCCACCCGCCGGGACGCCGGCGAGGCCGCGCCCGGCCCCTTCCGCAGCGGACTCGCCCGGCTCGCCGAGCGCACCGGTGCGCCCGTCGTCCCGCTCGGCCAGGCAGGCGCCCGGCGCGTCACCTCCGGCAGTGCGGCGAAGCAGATCGCCGGCCTGGCCACCGCGCCGCTGCGCCGTCCCGGACTCCACGTCCACGTGGGGGCGCCGGTCGGCCTCACCGGTGACAGCGCCGCCCGCACCCGGCAGGCGCACCGGGCCGTCACCGAAGCCTGGCGGACGGCCGCGGCGCGCCTCGACGAGCCGGCCGGACCCACCGCCCGACGGTGATCGGGAGGACCGTCCACCGTACCCAACAGGCGTTGCTTTTGAGCCGAATTCACGGATCCGGTCGTACGGCGCCGCAGGATCGGTAGCGTCCCGTCACGGAAGATCCGGCGCCGGATGAACGGCGAAAGCAGTACGACGGAGGACGGCCATGGCCAACGTGGAAGTTTCGCTGAAGGAAGCGATGACCGCGATCGACGGTGCGCTCGGGGCGGCGCTGGTGGACTACACCAGCGGTATGGCCCTGGGCACCCTCGGCGGCGGGAAGGACCTGGACCTGACGGTCGCCGCGGCGGGGAACACGGACGTGATCCGGGCGAAGGTCCGCACCATGGAGATGCTCGGGCTCCAGGACGACCTGGAGGACGTGCTCATCACGCTCGGAGGCCAGTACCACCTGATCAGGCTGCTGCGCAGCCGCAGCGGCGCGGGCCTGTTCCTCTACCTGGTGCTGGACAAGGGCAAGTCCAACCTGGCCATGGCCCGCCACCAGCTCCGCCGCATCGAGGCGGAGCTGGAGCTCTAGCGAAGCGTGTCCACCGGCCCACGCATGCCCATGACTTGAAGAAATCTTCAAGTCCACACATCCGAAACCGGTCAACTTCGGGTGCGCGCGGGCCGGCGGGACGCGACGATGGTGGGGAGGCCGCGCCGGGCGGGGTGCGGCCACGGTCCGAGGAGCAGCAGGAGCGTCGTGGGTATGCAGGTGCCGCTGTACCAGGCGAAGGCCGAGTTCTTCCGGATGCTCGGCCACCCGGTCCGCATCCGGGTCCTCGAACTCCTGCAGGGCGGGCCGATGCCCGTCCGCGAACTGCTCGCCCAGATCGACGTCGAGGCGTCCAACCTCTCCCAGCAGCTGGCCGTCCTGCGGCGGTCGGGCATCGTGGTGTCCACCCGCGAGGGCTCCACGGTCACCTACGCCCTGGCCGGCGGCGACGTCGCCGACCTGCTGCGGGCCGCCCGCCGCATCCTGACCGAGATGCTGTCCGGGCGGAACGAACTGCTCGCCGAGCTGAGGCAGGGTCCGCCGAGCCACCCCGAACCGGCCCCGGCCCGCACCTGAGCGGGCCGGGGCCGGAGGGACGGCCGGTGCGGGGCAGCGGGGCCCGCCCGGGCCTCAGTCCAGCGGTCCGGACGGCTCCGGGCCGCGCAACACCACCGGGGCCGGGGTCGTGCGCTGCACCCAGGGTTCGTCCCATACGAAGCCGGCGCCGTTGACGTCGCCGTGCGTCTGCCAGACCGTACCGGCGGTGGTCACCACCTTGACGTAGGCGTCGTTACCCTGGGCCTCGATGGCGATGGCGCAGGCGTTCGCCGGATAGGCGGGGTTGGCCGGGTCCGTGCCGACGGCGACGGGATTGGTGAGGTCCTGCCAGGCGATCGGGGTCCCGCCGGGGGGCGCCGCCCGTCCCACGAAGGCATCGCCGCCCGTCAGCACCGCCTGGAAGTCCTCTGCGCCCGACGGGGAGTAGGTGTCGATGTCGGAGCACGGCCCGGGGGCCCCGGTGGGGCCCGCGGGTCCGGTGGCTCCGGTCGCACCCGCTGCCCCTGCTGCCCCCGTGGGCCCGGTGGAGCCCACGGCTCCGGCTGCCCCGGTCGGGCCCGTGGGCCCTGCGGCTCCCGGTGCCCCTGTTTCACCGGTTGCGCCCGTGGCGCCCGCCGCCCCCGCGGGTCCGGTCGGGCCCGTCACACCCGGTCCCGGCGGGCCGGTGGGGCCGGTCACGCCCGGCGTCCCGTCCAAACCGTCCTGGCCGTCGGCTCCTGCGGGGCCCGTCGGCCCTGTCGGTCCTGCGGGACCGGTCGGCCCCGCAGGACCGGTGGGACCGGTGGCGCCCTTGGACCCCTTCGCCCCCGCCGGTCCCTGCGGCCCCGTGGGACCCTTCTCACACCTGGTGCGGTCGTCCACCGCCGCGGTCTGCCCGCCGGGGGAGGCGGGCTGCCGCCGGCTCTCCGTGTAGCGGCCCAGCACGTCGGCCGTGAGGTAGTCCGGGGGCGCCTCGTGCACGCCGCCCGGCGGCGGACCGGCAGGTCCCGGCCGGGCGGCCGCCGCGCCGGACGCCTGCGGTGCGGCCGCCGGGCAGGGGCCCCCGTCTCCCAGGGCCGCCGGCGTGCCGGCGAGCGGGGCGGCGGCACGCGGCACGACAGCGGCCGTCGGACTCGTGAACCCCGTCAGCACCAGGGCGAGCGACGCGAGCGCGCCGCCCTTCAGCCAGGTGCCGCGGGCCGGAAGAGGGCCGAAGGGGGACCGGGGGATGCGCCCAGGGATCATGCACGTCTCCTCGACGAGGCGGTTGCTCCTCCGGCTCTTCGGACGGCAACCCCCCGCCCTTGACGAGAAGGATCGTCATATGGGCGGATGGGCCTACGGATTTCGTCCTGACGGGTGCACGGCCGCCTACCGGGCGTGGCCGGCGCCCGCGCCCCGTTAACCCTCCCCGATCCCTTCCTTAAGCCCGCCTCAAGATCGGGGCTGCGGGGGCCCGGCGGGCGTTTTGCCCGATTCCGGATCGCTAGCGTGCTGCCCCGTCCCCCTCCCCGCACCGATGAGGCAGGCAGTCATGACCCGGAACTCACACCGCCGCAGGCTCGGCGGCAAGGCCAAGGCGGCCGGCGCGCTCGCCCTGACGGCAGCCGTCGGCGGCACCGCGCTCGCCCTGACCGGCACGGCCCAGGCCGCCTCGGCGGGCGCCGCCTTCACCCGGTCCAGCAGCTGGTCCACCGGCTACACCGGCCAGTACGTCATCACGAACACCGGCCGGGAGACCCTGAAGGACTGGACCCTGGAGTTCGACCTGCCCGCCGGCACGACCCTCTCCTCCCTCTGGAACGGCGAACAGACCGTCAGCGGCAGCCGCGTCACCGTCAAGCCGCCCCGCTGGGCCACCGATGGCCTCGCCCCGGGGGCCTCCACCACCGTCGGCTTCGTCACCGCCGCCCAGGCCGCCCCCGGCAACCCCACCGGATGCCTGATCAACAAGGTCACGTGCGGCCCCGGTACCGGCCCGGCGCCCAGCCCGAGCGGCCGCCCCACGACCGCCCCCACAGCCAC
>NZ_RPSE01000357.1:0-6659 GCF_003949955.1 Streptomyces sp. WAC05292 | reverse complement strand
AAGCCGGTGGGCTCGGCGCCCGCCCCCGGCACCCGCCTGCCGACTCCGGGCCGTCAGCCCTCGACGCCGGTCGCGCCGTGCGCCGAGCCCACCGGCTTCGACTCCGGCGAGCCGCGCTGGCGCAGGTAGACCGAGAGGATGACCATGGCAGCCACCGCCAGCAGCTCCGACTGCCAGTTCTGCAGCGTCCTGTCCCAGAAGTCCGGGGAGAGCACGTACGCGCCCCAGCCGACCGGGTCCTGCAGCCGGCGCAGCTGCTGCTCGTCGTAGGCGGACATGCCCGCGATCGACTGGGCCACCCACGACAGCAGGAACAGCCCGCCCATGACCAGCCCCAGCGAGCGCGAGTACAGCCCCTGCCGCCAGTCCTTCGTGCCGGCCCAGCGCGGCGAGTCCGCCCGCGCGTGGTCGCCCGCGCGCTGGTCGCGGTCCGACTCGGTGCCGATCTTGTGGAGCTCCTTCGACTCGGGGGAGCCCCGCTGGACCAGCCACACCGTGCCGAAGACGAACAGGAAGAACTGCAGGAACTCCGACTGCCAGTTCTCGCTCACGTCCACGGCGAAGTCCGAGGACGCCAGGTACTCGCCCAGGCCGATCCGCTGGAGCCCGTCCGCCGCGAGGTCCTCGTTGAACTGGGCGTGCCCGGCCAGCGCCTGGAGGAAGAGGACGACGAGGAACGCCGAACCGAACGCCAGCGTCAGGCTGTTGTCCCGCCAGAAGCTCCCGCCCTCCCGGGGCCGGCCGCCGTCCCCGCTCACCGGTGCATCGCCCCGATCGCGATGAAGTACCCCAGCCCGCCCACGACCACCACCAGGCAGGCGACGAACAGCCCCCGCATCCTCAACCGCCCTTCACTTCGCACGCGTACGGCTGCTCCCCGCGCGGAGTGCAGCCCGCGGCGACCACCCGCCACCCGTCGGCGAACCGCGACAGGAACAGCCGGTCCCGGCCCGCCCGGACCAGCGCCTGCCGCCCGTACACCCGGGGCCCGCCGACCGAGGCCGACACGGGCAGGTCCGCGCCCTCCAGGGCCCGGGGGCAGGGCTTCCGCTCGTCCTGCTCCAACTGCTCCCGGGTCTGCGGGGCCAGCAGGCCGCACGCCGCCGCGTAGTCGCCGGAGGCCAGCGCCCGTTCGAAGACCCGCCCGGCGTCCGCCGCCCCGTCCTGCCGGCCCCCGGCCGCAGCGCAGCCCGCCAGGAGCACCGCCAGCAGCCCGGCCAGCGCGCCGGCGCGCACGGCCGCCCGCCGGGCCGCGGGCCCTCGCGTCCTCTGCGAATCCACGCACGCCTCCCCGGAAGTGGCGGATGCCCCGGAACGGCGCCCGCCGTGGGTTCCCCCTACCCGCCGGCCCCCGCGACCTCCGTCTCGCGCGCCCGGTATCGCCCGCCTGGCCCAAAGCGGTGACCCCGTCCGCCGCAGCGCCCGCCCCGACACGGCGGAACGGGCACGCGCCTGCGGGCCTGCCGCAGATGCCGGTGGTTGACTGGCCCGGGCCCGGCACCGCCCGGCTGGGACGCGGCCGCGCCGAGCGTGCATCCGTACGGCCCGTTCCACCGGAAGAGGCGGTGTGCAGGTGGTCGCAACGTCCGGAAGGGGGCCCATGGCGGGCATGCAGGCGCAGGCAGGCGGCAGACGCACCGCGGAGGGGGGCGCGGCCGGCGCCCCGGTGACGGAGGCCGACGCGGCCGCGGCCGGAGCCGTCGAGGACGCCCTCCGCGCACATGTCGCCGAACGGCTCGCCGAAGCGCACGCCACGGACCCGGCGTTCGCCGAGGACGTCGCCGGGCGCGTACGGGACCTCGTGCTGCGCGGCGGCAAGCGGCTGCGGGCCCGCCTGCTGTGGTGGGGATGGCGCGCCTGCGGCGGACCCGCCGACGGCCCCGGCGCCGAACGGGCCCGCGACCTGGCCGCCGCCCTCGAACTGCTCCAGGTGTGCGCCGTCGTCCACGACGACGTCATGGACCACTCGCCCGTCCGCCGCGGAGGACCCTCCGCCCACGCCGACTTCGCCCTGCACCACACCCGCTCCGGGCTGCGCGGCTCCGCCGACGCCTACGGCACCGCCGCCGCCATCCTCGTCGGCGACCTCGCCCTCGCCTGGGCCGACGACCTCGCCGCCGCCACCGCGCTGGCCGTCCCCGAAGGCCCCCGGATCCACCGCGAATGGCGGGCCCTGCGCGCCGAGATGGCCGCGGGCCAGTACCTCGACCTGCGGGCGGCCGCCACCGGCGCCACCGGGCTCGGCGAGGCCGTCCGGATCGCCCGCCTCAAGAGCGCCCTCTACACCGTGGAGCGCCCGCTCGCGCTCGGGGCGGCGCTCGCCGGCGCCCCCGAGCGGACCACCTCCGTCCTGCGCTCCGCGGGCCGCTGCGCCGGGCTCGCCTTCCAACTCCGCGACGACCTCCTCGGCGTGTTCGGGGACCCGCGCGACACCGGCAAGCCCGCCGAGGACCTCCGCGCCGGCAAGCTCACCTACCTGCGGGCCCTCGCCGTCCGGCTGGCCGCCCGCTCCGGCGACACCGCGGCCCTGCACGCGCTCACCGCGCCGGCCCCCGCCCCCGGAGCGCAGGCCGGCGCCGCCGGTGCACGCGCCGCGGACGCC
The DNA here is from genome assembly GCF_003949955.1 of Streptomyces sp. WAC05292. NCBI lineage: Bacteria > Bacillati > Actinomycetota > Actinomycetes > Kitasatosporales > Streptomycetaceae > Streptomyces > Streptomyces sp. WAC05292. The sequence continues at coordinate 4,057 of NZ_RPSE01000357.1, read as the reverse complement.
CGGGAGGCCCTCGAACGCACCGGCGCCCGCGAGGTCGTCGAGGCGAGGATCGCCCGCCTCGTCCGCACCGGCGAGCGCCGCCTCGCCGAACTCCCCTCCGAACCGGACGCCGTCGCCGCCCTCGCCGGACTGCTCGCCCAGGCCGCAGGCGTCGACACGGCGGCCACCACCGCGGGAGGCCGCCGATGAGGACCGTTCCCGGACCCACCGACCACGTCGTCGTGGTCGGAGCCGGCCTGTCCGGCCTGTCCGCCGCACTGCACCTGCTCGGCGGCGGGCGCCGCGTCACCGTCGTCGAACGCGAGGACGGACCCGGCGGCCGCGCCGGCCGCACCCGCCTCGGCGGCTACCTCCTCGACACCGGCCCCACCGTCCTGACCATGCCCCACCTCGCCGACGAGGCGTTCGCCGCCGTCGGCGACTCGCTCGCCGCCCGCGTCGAACTGACCCCGCTCCACCCCGCCTACCGCGCCCGGTTCGCCGACGGCACCGCCCTCGACGTCCACACCGACGCCGACGCCATGGAGGAGGCGGTCCGCGCCTTCGCCGGACCCCGCGAGGCCGCCGGCTACCGCAGCCTGCGCGCCTGGCTGACCTCCCTCTACCGCGCGCAGATGCGGCGCTTCATCGACACCAACTTCGACTCCCCCCTCCAGCTCCTCCACCCCGACCTGGCCCGGCTCGCCGCCCTCCGCGGCTTCGGCCGGCTCGACGCGCAGATCGGCCGCCACCTGTCCGACCCCCGGCTGCGCCGCGTGTTCTCCTTCCAGTCGCTGTACGCGGGCGTACCGCCCGCCCGCGCCCTCGCCGCGTACGCCGTCATCGCCTACATGGACACCGTGGCCGGCGTGTACTTCCCCCGGGGCGGCATGCACGCCCTGCCGGCCGCCATGGCCGACGCCGCCCGCGCCGCCGGCGCCGAGTTCCGCTACGGCACCGGCGCGGCGGGCCTGCGCACCTCCGCCGGCCGGGTCACGGCCGTACGGCTCGCGGACGGCGGGGAGATCCCCTGCGACGCCGTCGTCCTCACCCCCGACCTGCCCGTCGCCTACCGGCTGCTGGGCCGCCGGCCGCGCCGCCCGCTCCGCCTGCGGCACGCGCCGTCCGCGGTCGTCCTCCACGCCGGCACCCGCCGCACCTGGCCCGACCTCGGCCACCACACCATCTCCTTCGGCGCCGCCTGGAAGCGCACCTTCGAGGAGATCACCCGGACGGGCCGCCTCATGAGCGACCCCTCGCTCCTCATCACCCGCCCCACCGCCCAGATTGCCGCGCTGCGCGCCGACGGCTCGGTCGTCGCCCAGTGGGGCCTGGTCGAAGTGCTCCCCGTCAGCTGGACGGGGCCGACGCTCGACGCGGCGCGCCCGGCCGTCGCGACGGAGACGCTGGAGATCGCCCACCACGGCTTCACCGACGCGGGGGGTGTCTGAGATGGCGGCACCCACCGGCGGCCGGGCCGCCGCCGGGCTCGCGCGGGCCTCGCTGGCCGTCCGCCAGCCGCCGGCCCGCCTCGGGGGCAGCCCCGGCGGGCTGATCGGCCAGGCGGACTTCCACTTCAACCCGCGCCAGCTCCAGCTGTCCCGCTCCGCGCACTGGCGTACGGAGCCGGCGGTCGCCTACACCCGCGGCGCGCCGCCGAAGTTCACCGGGGTCGAGCCGGCGCAGCTGCGCGTCGACCTGTTCCTGGACGCCTCCGGCACGCCCGGCGCGGACACCGTCCGCAAGCAGGTCGAGCTGCTGCTGTCGTGCTGCGAGGTGACGGAGCAGAGCGCCGCCTCGCAGGCGCCGTCCCCGCCGTGGGTGACGTTCTCGTGGGGCTCGTTCAGCACCGTCCAGTTCACGGCGTGCGTAACGCAGGCCAGCGCCACCTACACGCTGTTCAGCCCGAACGGGACTCCCCTGCGGGCGACGTGCTCCCTGTCGCTCACCGAGATCCCGCAGGCGGTGAAACGCCAGAACCCCACCTCGGGTGCGCTGTCCGCCCGCCGTGTCCACCGCACCGTCGCAGGCGACACCCTGGCGTCGGTGGCGTGGCGCGAGTACGGCGACCCGACCGCCTGGCGGGTGATCGCCGAGGCCAACGGCATCGACGACCCGATGCGGCTGAGGCCCGGCACCGAACTGCTGCTGCCCGCCGGATCGGAGCGCGCCGCATGAGCGAGAACACCTACACCACCCTCCTGCACGTCCAGTTGGGCGGGGCGGTGCTGCCCGACCCGCTCGCCGCGCTCCTCACGGAGGGCTGGGTCGACGCGAGCGTGAACGTCCCCTCCGCCTTCCAGCTCGTCTTCACCGACGGCGACAGCTCCCTCACGCAGCTCTACCCGCAGCTGGCGGTCGGTTCGAAGGCGGTGATCAGCCCGTTCGCCGACGGCGTCCGCGGCACCCCGCTGATCACCGGGGAGGTCACGGCCGTCGAGGTCGACACCGAGCCGGGCGCGGGCCGCCGGCTGGTGCTGCGCGGCTACGACCCGGGGCACCGCCTGCTGCGCAACCGGCGGGTCGCCGGCTACCCGCAGATGACGGCGTCGGACATCGTGCGCCGGATCGCGGCCCAGTGCGGGCTGGTCCTCGGCCGGGTCGACGCCACGCCGACGGTGTACGAGCTGGCGACGCAGCCCAACATCACGGACTGGGACTACCTGGCGCGCCTCGCGGCGGAGAACGACGTCCGGCTGTCCTTCGACCCCGACGGCCGGCTGGAGTTCGCGGCGCTCCGCCCCGCGTCGGGCGCGCCCGCGGACACCACGCCGGCGCTGCAGAGCCCGTACGTCCTGGAGTGGGGGCACAACGTGCTGCAGAGCCGTGTCGCGCTGACCTCCGCCGGGCAGGTGCAGCGGGTGACGGTCCGGGGTTGGGACATGCTGGCGAAGCGGCCGCTGGCCGCGCCGGCGCCCGCCGGGAGCAGCGCGGACGTGCTGGCGGACGTGTCGGCGGAGCAGCTCGCCGCGCCGTTCGGGCGGGCGGAGCTGGACGCGACGCGCACCCCGTACACGGCCCCGTCGGAGGTGGCGCACGCGGCGCGGGCCCTCGCCGACGACGTGGCGGGTTCGTTCGCGGAGCTGGAGGTGGCGGTGACCGGCAATCCGGGGCTGCTGCCGGGGCGGCCGGTCGCGGTGAAGGGCGCCGGGTTCCCGTTCGAGGGGAAGTACACGGCGACCGGTGTCCGGCACGTGTTCGCGTCGGGCCGCCCGTACGTCACCTGGCTGACCGTGTCGGGGCGGCAGTTCCGGTCCCTGTACGGGCTCGCCTCGGGCGGAGCGGAAGGCGGCGACGGGGGCGCCGGTGGCGGGGCGGCGGCCGCGCTGCCGGGCGTGGCGGTGGCCCTGGTGACGAACGTGAAGGACCCGCTGGGCCTGGGCCGGGTGCGGCTGCGCTTCCCCTGGCTGTCGGACACGTACGAGAGCGGCTGGTGCCGGGTCGCCCAGTTCGGCGGTACGGGCGGGGGCGGGCTGCTGCTGCCCGACGTCAACGACGAGGTGCTGTGCGCCTTCGACCGGGGCTCCCTGGAGCACCCGTACGTCCTGGCCGGCCTGTACAACGGGGTGGACCGGGCGACGCCCGAACCCGACGGCATCGCCGTGGTCGACCCGACCGGCGGGAAGGTCAACTGGCGTTCCCTGACGGCCCGCAGCGGGCACACCGTGGAGCTGCTGGAACGCTCGGGCGCGGCCCGCTCCGGCAGCGGCATCCGGCTGAGCACGGGCGACGGGGCGCTGACGGTGCGGTTGGACGAGGCCCGTACGGAGCTGACGGTCACCAGCGACGGCACGGTGACGATCCGGGGCGCCCGTGGGGTGGCGGTGGAGTCGGGCGGCGACCTGGCGCTGTCCTCGACGGGTGAGCTGAAGCTGAGCGGCGGGACGGGACTGGTGCTGGAGTCGGGGCGCGGCGTGGACGTGCGGGCCCGGGTCGGAATGGACGTGCAGACGCCCGGCCGGGTCGGGATCCAGGCGCTCGGCAACGTCGGGATCACGGCGGCGACGGTCACCCTCACGGGCGTGACGACCCGCAACGGCGTGCCCTTCTGAGGCCCGGCCCCGCAACTCCCCAGCTC
>NZ_RPSE01000356.1:0-6695 GCF_003949955.1 Streptomyces sp. WAC05292 | reverse complement strand
TGCCGGTGGGGCGGCGGTGCCGTGCGGGGTGTGCCGTGTCGTTGCGCGGTGTCGGGCGGGGCGGGTCAGACGGTCTCGGCGACCTTGCGGTCCTCGGGGCCCGAGGAGTCGGAGCGGCCGGCGGGTGCGCCCGCGGCTGCCGTCGCGGCCGCGGCGGCCTTGGCGGCCTTGGCCTTGCGGGAGCTGGAGAAGCGGCGGGTGATCGGCGCCTCGACCCAGGCGTACAGGGCCCAGGAGAGCAGTACCGAGACGACGGCCTGGGCGGCGATCAGGGCGATGCCGACCGGGGTGGAGAAGAGCCCGTCGCCGAGGAGTTCGCGCGAGTAGGCGAGGACGATGTAGTGGACCAGGTAGAAGGCGAAGGAGATCTCGCCGAGCCAGACCATGGGCCGGTTGTTGAAGAGGGTCGGCTTGCTCTCCGCGTCGCGGGCGGCGAACGCGGCGATGACGAGCACGATCGGGATGAGGGTGACGGAGCGCTGCGCGTACAGGTGCTCCACGTTGAGCGCGACGCCGTAGCTCGCGGCCAGCAGCAGCGTCGACCAGACGGTGCCGATGTCGCGCCAGCGGCCGGACATGACCGCGCGGGCGACGAGGATGCCGAGCGCGAAGTCGAGGAGGCGGACCGGCGGCAGGACGTACGCGAACCAGTACTGGACGGTGGAGGTGCCGTCGGCGCCGGGCATCTGCATGCCGCCGCCGGGGATGACCGCGTAGGTCAGGGTCGGCGTGAGCATGATGGCGGCGACGGTGCCGGCGATCCAGAACTTCAGCTTGGCGGCGTCGATCTTCTTGATGCCGAGGTAGAGCAGCGGGAAGGCGAGGTAGAAGATCGCCTCGGCGCCGAGGGACCAGCTGGGCGGGTCGACGCTGAAGTTGGTGGCGAAGTCCGGCACCCAGACCTGGAGCATGAACAGGTTGAGGACGGCCTGCCACGGCTCCGTCATGACGGCCGCGAAGGTGATCAGGGCGAGGCCCCAGGTGACCACGTAGTTCGGGTAGATCTTGACGAAGCGCCGGCGCCAGAAGGCGCGGAAGGTGTCCTTCTCGCGGGCCGACCAGGTCAGGACGAAGCCGCTGAGGACGAAGAAGAACGTGACGCCGAGGGCGCCCGCCTGGGAGACGGCCTTGGCGAAGCCGTCGTTGGCGGCGTCGGACTCGAAGAGGCGGATCCAGGGCACGCCGAGGGAGGCGTGGTAGAGGAAGACGAGCAGGGCCGCGGGGAAGCGGAGCCCGGTGAGCGAGTCGAGTCTGGGGAGTCTCACAGGTCTAGAACCGTCCATTCCGTTCATGGACATGACAAATTGGGCCCTTTCTCGGGAGGCGGGAACTGCGCCGGAAGTACGCGGGTCCGGGCCGGCGGCCCCTGCAGGCCGCGGCCCGGACCCGTGGGTGCGTCAGTCGCGGATGACCGTCTTGGTCCGCATGAGGAACTCACCCAGGTAGCCGTCGTGCGGGACGCCCGGCCGGATCCAGTAGGTCGGGTGGTCGCCCAGGTAGAGGTTGCTGATGGTCGGCTCCGCCAGCAGCTCGTCGATCAGCGCCTCGTCGTCCGTGAACGCGGTCAGCACCAGCGAGTTGCGCAGCGGGCCGATCCCGTCGGCGGGCGACCACGGGGCCACCCACACGCAGGGGAAGGGCAGTTCGATGCCGGCCTGCTCGGCGTCCGGCCGGTCCAGCTGGTGCACCGCCGGGCGCAGGACGGCGCTCCCGTCGCCCAGCTCCTCCACGATGCCGTCGCCGCCCAGGTGCGCGGTCGTGCCCGCGGCGCGGGCCAGGAGGAACGCCTCCAGCTTCCGGGCGCCCTCCGCCGGCTGCACCGCCAGGACGGCCTTCTCGTCCTCCGGCGGCAGGCTCGGGATGGCGGCGAGCCGCTCGGCGATCGCCTGCGCGAGCGGCGCCGGGTCCCCCTCGACCAGCACGGTGGTGGCATTGATGCAGGCCACCCCGCCCTGGTGGGCGATGGAGTCGACGATGGTGTCGAGGTGGTCGCGCCAGTCGGTGCCCGCCGGGACGAGCATCTTCGAGCGCCCCGGGCCCTGCGGCAGCACGCGGGTGCCCGCGTACTTGCGGACGACCTCGTCGCCGCCGTACACCAGGCCGTAGTCGGCGCTGCGCAGGATCTCGTCCGCCGCGTCGTAGTCCGTGGGCAGCAGCACGACCTGGTCGGCGCCGAAGCCCGCGGCCCGCAGGGCGGAGATCAGGCGGTGCGGGGTGAACGGCTCGCGCCGCGAAGGCCGGACCGCGACCCGGTAGCCCATGGCGAGGGCCTCCACCCACAGCGAGTGCGGGCCGGGGTGGTTGCCTGCCGCGTGCACCGCGAAGACGTCGCCCTTGCGGGTCCACACGGCGCTGCCGCGGCGGGTCTCCTCCGCGCGCCAGTCGTCCACCGCGCCGACGGGGCGCGCCTGGTACGCCGCGACCGGCGCCACCTCGGTGGCCTCGATGATGGCGGCGGTCGCCGCCCGCACGACGCCCATCGGCACGCCGGAGACGCGGGCGACGGTGCGCTGGTACTCCTCGAAGGTGAGCCCGTCGACGGTCTCCTCGGCGAAGATCCGGCCCGCCCGCGCCAGCGCCGCCGTCCGCTCGGCGGCCGGCAGGGTGCGGGCCTTGCGCAGGGCGTCCATGGCACGGGTGACGAACAGCTTCGGCACCAGGCTCAGTTCGGCGACCGGCGCGCCCGCCACGTCGGTGACGGTCATGCGCTTGCGGGCGCGGAAGGGTCCGGAGGGCCCGAGCGCGTCGAGCGTGATCAGGCCGGCGTCCATTAGTAGACCCCCTCGATGACGGTCTCGTTGTCGAACTCCTGGACCGGCGCGATGTCGGCGACGGAGTCGCCGATCTGCCAGACGCCGTCGGGGCCCGGCACCCGGGTCGCGTAGTCGCGCTCCAGGTTGTTCGGCATGAACAGGCTCTTGCTGACGTGGTGCATGACCACCTGGCCGCGCTCGCCGTACGCGACGGTCTCGCGGGTCTGCGGGTCAACGACGTCGAAGACCATGTGCGGGGCGAACGGGTCGTAGATGCACGGGTCGTCGTCCGTCAGGCCCGGGCGCTCGCTGGCGTTGCCGAGGATCATCGTCGAGCCGTAGCCGCTGTACAGGTGGGCCTTCGGGAAGACCTCCGTGCGGTACAGGTAGCGGGTGTCGGCGTCCATCTGGGTGCCGACCCAGTTGATGGCCTTGACCTTCTCGTCGATGAGCTTGGCCAGGTCCTCGCGGCGGGCCAGGCGCTCCAGGACCGGCGGGGTGCACATCAGGACGCCGATGTCCTGGGTCTGGAGCAGGAAGGCCACCTGGTCGACGATGTGCTCGGCGTAGGCGCCCGCCTCGGCGGTCTTGCCGTCGGCGATGAGCTTCTTCACCCAGCGCGGGTCGAGGTCGACGGTGAAGGCCAGGCCGCCGCGGAAGGCGGTCTGCCGCTTGATCACGTCGCCCACCATGTGCGGGCCGGTCGGGGCGACGACCAGCCAGTTCACGCCCTGCGGGACGCCGTGGCGGTCGAGCTGGCCGCTGCTCCAGGCGAGCAGCCGGTCCAGCCACTCCTTCAGCAGGACGATGCGCTTGGGGGCGCCGGTGGTGCCGCCGCTCTCGTACACGCCCACCACGTCCGGGCGGTCGCCGTAGCCGCGGGGTATGAGGTCCTCGGCGCGGACGTCGCGGAGTTCGTTGGCGAGGTTCGGGAAGCGGCCGAGGTCGGCGAATCCGCCGATGTCCGTCAGCGGGTCGAAACCGAGAGTTCCCGCGCGCTCGATCCAGAACGGCGAACCCGTTTCCGGGGAGAAATGCCACCGCAGAGCGGCGCGCAGGAATTCGTCGGGGTCCGGCTGGGTGTCGAGGGGAAATTCCAGCAGGGGATCAACGGTGGACACAAATGCTCCTTCCGGGTACGGAGTATCGCCGTACTCTTCGCATCGTGCGCCGGTGCCGGGGAGGCGGTCCACGTTATTCCGCTGAGTCCGTCAACTGTCTGTGTCAGGTCAGCTGGATCCCGACCGTCCGCTTCACGCCATCACCTTCGGGGAGTTCCTCGAGGTCGATTCCGAAGTGGGTGCGGTAGGCGGCGAGGACGTCCGCGTCCGTGTCGAGCGGCTCGATCGTGCGCTGTCCGCCCTCCACCCTGACCAGCCGCCTGTTCTTCAGCGTGACGCGGCCGTCGGGCAGCGGCATCGAGCAGAACAGCTCCTGGAGGAAGGGCGAGTCCGGGCAGCTGCGCCACCACCACAGGGTCGGCGCGAAATCGCCGATCCGGCACGGCCGGCCGTCGATCCGGTACAGCGGCCTGCCGTCGAGCAGCACGTCGGCGCCGCCGCCCTCCACGGGGGCGACGAGGTACTCGCCGTGCGGGTCTTTCTGCACGTCAGGGGTGGCGAGGCGGAGCGGGTGGCGGCTGTTGCGGCCGAAGCCCGCGTCCACCAGCCAGGGCTCGCCGTCCAGCGTCACCCGCAGCGCGAGGTGACACATCGCCGGGCCCAGGCCGTCCGGCCGGTGGACCCGGCCCGGCAGGATCTCCACCCGGTAGCCGAGCGCCCGGAGCAGCTCGGCGAAGGCGGAGTTCACCTCGTAGCAGCCGCCGCCGCGGCGCTGCCGGACGATCTTGTCGACGGCCTGTTCGCCGAGGTGGATCTCCCTCCCGAGGTGGTAGTCGATGTTCTCGAAGGGCACCGTCAGGACGTGCCGCTCCTGGAGGTGCCGCAGCCCTTCCAGATCCGCTTTCCGCGGCTTTTCCGCACCGATCCGCCCGAGGTATTCGGCCACTCCCGCGTCGTCCAGCATTGCTGTTCTCCTTGACCATTCGAACCCGGCAGCGTACGACGAACGAAAATACACGCGCGTCCGCGGGCGGCCCGCAGATCTGACGGACCAGGCGGCACCTGACAAAGTGCCCCGCCGCGCGTTGCCATCCCCGCGCGCGCTTACCAGCATCGGGTGGTCCAGAGTCATCCGACGCGGCGTTTTCGATGAGTCGGTGTGACTGCCCGCCCGCCGATGACGATGGAGAAATCACGGCCATGGCACCTTCCGCCGCCCACAGCCCCTCGCCGGAAGTCGGGGACGTGCTGGTCCGCACCACCGCCGGCACGGTCGCCGGAGAGCGCGCCGGACGGCTGTCCGTCTTCCGCGGCGTGCCCTACGCCCAGCCCCCGGTCGGCGCCCTGCGCTTCGCCTCGCCGCGCCCGCCCGCCCCGTGGAGCGGAGTACGCGACGCCCGCTCCTTCGCCCCCGAGTCCCTCCAGCCGATCATACCCGGCAGCTCCGAGGACTCCCTGTACGCCAACGTGTGGACGCCCGGCACGGACCCGGAGCGGCCCCGCCCGGTGCTCGTCTACATCCACGGCGGCGGCTGGATGGTCGGCGGCGGCAGCCTGCCCGTGTACGACGGCGCGCGCCTCGCCGACCGCGGCGACCTGGTCGTCGTCACCTTCAACTACCGCCTCGGCGCCCTGGGGTTCGGGCTGCACGAGGAGTTCACCGACCCGGAGACCGGCGACTTCGCCGACTGGGGCCTCCAGGACCAGGCGGCCCTGCTGCGCTGGGTGCACGCCAACGCCGCCGCGTTCGGCGGCGACCCGGGCAACATCACCGTCGCCGGCACCTCCGCGGGCGGCGCCAGCGCCTGGCAGCTGGCCCTGCTGCCCGAACTGCGCGGCATCATCCGCCGGATCGTCCCGATCAGCGCCTGCCACGTGTGGGAGCCGTCCACCTCGCTGACCCCGGCCGACGCCCGCCTCGCCTACGAGGGCGTCGCCCGCCGCCTAGGCACCACCGTCGCCGGCCTGCGCGAGGTGCCCGCCGCCGACCTCATGAACGCCTGGGAGGACGTCTTCGGGGGCCTGCCCGGCGGCCGGGAGGTCGCCTCCGCCCGCGAGTTCCGCGGCCCCGTCGTCGACGGCCGCTGGATGAGCGCCTTCGACTGGGAGCTCCCCACCCCCGACGTGCCCATCATGGCGGTCCACACCCGTACCGAGGGCTCCTTCTACACCGGCCCCTGCCCGCCGCAGCCGACCCCGACCCCGCCGCCCGCCGACGCGGCCGAGCTGCGCGAGGCCGTCCGCGGCGTCCTCGACAAGGGCTCGGCCAAGGTCACCGACGAGCTCGTCGACTCCTGCATCGCCGCGTACCGGGAGGCGGCCGCGGCCGAGGGGCTCCCGCAGGACCCGCTGTCGCTGTGGACGGAGATCTGGGGCGACGCCCTGTTCCGCTACCAGATCGTCCGGCTGTCCGAGCGGCACGCCCGGCACGGCACCTCGCCGCAGTACGTCATGGAGTTCGCGCACCCCGTGCGCGCCCCGCACCACGGCACCCCGCACGAGGCGACCTCGCCGTTCCTGTTCGGGACGTACGCCGACACCGCGGCGATCGCCGCCACCTACCCGGTGCCGCCGGAGATCCCGCTGTTCCACGACGGGCCGGGCGAGCGCGCCGTCTCCGAGACCTTCATGGACCTGGTCGCCGCGTTCGCCCGGGACGGCGTCCCCGCCGCCCCCGCCGCCCCGCAGTGGCCGGTCTTCGACCCCGGGACGCCCAGCACGCTCGTCCTCGGCGGCGAACCGGTCGCCCGGATCGAGGCCGCGTCGAAGGCGCGGCAGCTGCGGTTCTGGGACGACGCCGGCTGGGTCCCGCGCACCTGACCGGGTGCCGCCCCGCACACCAGACCCGACACGCGGCCGCCCCGCCGCCTCCCCGCAGGGC
>NZ_RPSE01000355.1:0-6730 GCF_003949955.1 Streptomyces sp. WAC05292 | reverse complement strand
GCCCCGGGCCGGCCCCTCACCCGCCCCTACCACCCCGCCGCCGTGAACCGCACCGGCGTGCCCGGCCTGGCCTGGGCCGCCGCGTCCAGGGCCGGGCCCGGGGGCACGACGCCCACCACCGGGTAGCCGCCCGTCACCGGGTGGTCGGCCAGGAAGACCACCGGCAGGCCGTCCGGGGGCACCTGGACCGCGCCCAGGACCATGCCCTCGCTCGGGAGTTCGCCGCCGCGGACGCGGGCGAGCCGCGGGCCCGCCTCCGTGCGGAGGCCGATGCGGTTGGACTCCGGGGAGACCCGGTACGGCGAGCGCCGCAGCGCGGCCAGCGAAGCCGGGGTGAACCAGTCGGCCCGCGGGCCCGGCCTGAGGGGGAGCACCAGCTCGGCCGGGGGCGCCGGGACCCGCAGGGCGTCGGCGCCCCGTACCGGATCCGGGCCCGGGGGGCCCACCGGCAGGAGCGTGCCCGCCTCGGGGTGCGGGGGGCCCAGCCCGGACAGGACGTCCGTCGAGCGACTGCCGAGGACCGGCCGGACGGCGAAGCCTCCCCGCACCGCGACGTAGCTGCGCACTCCCGACGCCGCCCGGCCGACGTCCAGCTCCGCCCCTGCCGGGACGCGGACCGGTTCCCCCCAGGCCACCGGCCGACCGGACACCCGTACAGGACACGGCGCGCCCGTGACGGCCACGACGATCCCCGACCCCGGCGGGCCGCATGCCCGCAGGGCGGTGCCGTCCAGTGTCGTCTCCAGGGCGGCGGCGTCCGGCCGGTTGCCCAGCAGCCGGTTGGCCAGGGCGAGCGCCTCCGCGTCCAGGGCGCCCGAGCGCGGCACGCCCAGGTGGGCGTGGCCGGGCCGGCCCCGGTCCTGGAGGGTGGTCAGCGCCCCTGGGCGCAGCACCTCCAGCCACAGGCCGCCGCCGGTCCCGCTCATGCGTCCGCCTCCTCGAACCGCACCCGCGTCCCGGGTGCGAACAGCGCCGCCGGTTCGCGCCGCGGATCCCACAGCACGGCGTCGGTCGTGCCGATGAGCTGCCAGCCGCCGGGGGAGGAGCGCGGGTACACCCCGGCGTACTCGCCTGCCAGCGCGAGGGAGCCGGCCGGGACGGCTGTGCGCGGGGTGGCCCGCCGGGGCGGGTGGAAGCGTTCGGGGAGCCCCGTCAGATAGCCGAAACCGGGCGCGAACCCGCAGAACGCCACCCGGAAGACGACGGACCCGACGACCTCGGCGACCTCCCGCTCCGCGACCCGCCACAGCCGGGCGACATCGGCCAGGTCCGGCCCGTCGTAGCGGACGCGGACGGTGACCAGCGGGCCCTGTTCCTGCGCCAGCGGCGGCACCCGCCAGCCGGTGATCCGCGCGGCGAGCGCCGCCGGATCCCGTACGCCGTCCAGGAGCACGGTCCGCGCCGCGGGCACCACGTCCCGTACGGGTCCCAGCTCGCCCGCGGCACGCCGGCGCAGCACCTCCGCGTGGAGGGCGGTCGCCTCGGCGGCGGTCCCCACCTCGACGAGCACCGCCTCGACGCCGACCACGAGGGCCCTCACGGCGCGCCCCCGCCCGGCCCCGCGCGGTGTCCGGCGGCGCGGGTCATGCGAAGGCCTCGACGCGGATCCCGGCGGCGGCGAGCGCCTCCCGTACCCGGCGGGCGAGCGCGGCCGCGCCCGGGGTGTCGCCGTGCACGCACAGGGAGCGCGCGGCGACGGGGACGGGGCTGCCGTCGGCGGCGGCGACGGCGCCCTCCGCGGCCATGGCGACGGCGCGGGCGACGACCGTGTCGGGGTCGTGGAGGACGGCGCCCGGCTCGCCGCGCGGGACCAGTGTCCCGGCCGGGGTGTAGGCCCGGTCGGCGAACGCCTCCGGTATGGGTGTCAGGCCGGCGTCGGCGGCCGCGGCGAGGAGCAGCGACCCGGGAAGCCCGAGCACCGGCAGGTCCGCGCCCGGTCCGGCCGCGATGCGGATCCCGGCGGCGACGGCGGCGGCCTGGGCGGCGTCGTGGACGGTGCGGTTGTAGAGCGCGCCGTGCGGCTTGACGTACGACACCCGGGAGCCGGCCGCGCGTGCGAAGACCTCCAGCGCCCCGATCTGGTAGGCGATCTCGTCGGCCAGCTCGCCCGGCGGCACGTCCATCGACCTGCGCCCGAACCCGGCGAGGTCCCGGTAGGACACCTGCGCCCCGATCCGCACACCGCGCGCGGCGGCCAGCTCGCAGACCCGCCGCATGATCGACGGATCCCCTGCGTGGAACCCGCACGCCACGTTGGCGCTGGTGACCACGGAGAGCAGCGCCTCGTCGTCGGTGAGCGTCCAGCGTCCGAAGCCCTCGCCCAGGTCGGCGTTGAGGTCGACCGCACGTGTGATCATGGATGCCATGCCGTGAGCCTAGAACAACACCCGCCCCGCATGACGGGGACCGATCGTGGCGAACCATGCCGTTTGGGATGTTGTCCCTGCGAGCGCCTAATCTTTGTCCGTGACTCTCCCCGCCCCGGCGAAGACCCTTCCGTCCCCGGCGCCGGGCCCGGCCGCCGACGAGGGCCTGGCCCGGCGTCTGCGCGCGCTCGCCTGCACCGCCCCGCTCCACGACCTCGACGTCCGCAAGGCGAACCTCGCCGGCGAGTACGGCACCTACGCGATGGCCGAGGTCGCGCTCGCCGCGATCGACCTGGTCACGCTGCACATGGACTTCGACACCGGCGCCGACCACGAGCAGATAGTGGCCAGGCTGCTGCCGCGCGTCGCGGCCCAGGCGCCCGAGCGGCCCGCCGCGGAGCACGAGCGGGTGGCGCGCTGGGTGCTGGAGAACCTGATCAACGTCGGCAGCGTCGACCGCGGCTTCCGCGCGATCTACGGCACGTTCGGCCCGGACGGGGCGTACGTACGGCGCGACTACGACTTCAAGCTGATCGAGGAGGTCCCCGGCTACGGGGGCGGGGTCTACCTGCGCACGACGGACGAGGCCGTCAACGTCCTGGTGGGAGCCCTCGACACCGACGTCACCAGCGCCCAGATCGCGGCCGAGGTGAAGCTGGAGGTCCTCGTCAGCCGCGGCCGGCTCGCGGACGCCCAGCTCGCCGCCGAGCAGGCCCGCTACCGCACCGTGCAGTACGCGGAGACGCTGCGCCGCACCCTGGAGGCGACGCGGCGCAACGTGCGGGCGGTGGACTGGCTGCGGTCCGTGCCCGACATGATCGAGGAGGCCCTCGACCACGTCGCGGACCGCTACCGGCACGAGAACGCGATCCTGACGAACATCCGCAAGGCCCGCGACGAGGCCGAGGAGCCGGAGAACAAGCGGCGTGCCGCCGAACTCGTCGACATCGTCAAGGACTGCATCCGCCGCCACACCCAGCTCCAGTCCCGGCTGCTGGACGCCGGCCCGCTGTTCCGGGCGGAGCAGGACCGGCAGGCGTTCGCGGCGCCCGCGCCGCGCTCCGGCATCGACCTGTACGGGCAACTGGTGGCGCCGGTGCTGCCCCTGCCGGTCGCGGAGGCGAGGCGCGTGACCGACGCGTTCTTCGCCGCGGGCACGGGGCTGCGCACGCCGGTGTCCGTGCGCGTCGCGGACCTGGTGGAGCTGCTGCTGACGCCGCCCGTGGAGCGGGAGCACCTCGGCGCGGAGATGCCCGAGCCCGACCTGATCGCCACCCCGGACGACAGCCGCTTCAGCGAGGAGCAGCTCGCCGCCGCCACCGCGCTCCTGGACCTGCCGCACGACGCGCCGCGGCGCCTGTCCGGCCTGCTCGCGGAGGCCCGGCGCAGCGACCCCGACCTGCCGTACCTGGTGGCGCTGCTCGCCGTCCACGCGGCGAGCCCGGCCGTCGGCACCGCCTACCGGCAGGGCGAGGAGCGGCTGCTGTTCGCGGTGGACGACGGCACCGAGCTGGACGACCCGGAGTTCGGCGGCGCCGACCTGATCGTCGGCACGGCCCTGCTGGACGCGGCCGCCATGACCGCCGACCGGACGGAGGCGCAGTGACGCCCCCGGCGGCCGCCGCCACCGCGGCCGGGCCGGACCGGAGCGCCGCGACCGCGGACCCGTCCGCCGCGACCGCCGCCGCACCCGCCGGGGGCGGCCGGGCCCCGACGCACGCCGCCGCACCGGCGGCACCGCGCTCCCGCGCGACCACCGCACCCCAGGAGAGGCAGCACCCGTGAGCGACCACCACGCCGAGCACCCCGCGTGGAGCGAGGCCGACGCGCCGGCGGCGCCGGCCCCCCCGGCCGGCTCGCACGTCACCCCCGCGGACGCCGCCGACGCGGCGCGCCTCGTCGCGTTCGGGCTGCAGCCCAAGCTGCAGCCCGCCCGCGACGCCGAGTACGCCGACCTGCTGCGCCGCTACCGGGAGGACCCGGCCTTCGGCCGCCTCGCCGACGCCGTCGCCACCGGGCTCGGCCTGGTCGTCCTGGAGGTGTCCCCGCGCGCCGGCATGGCCGTCACCGCGGGCGAGGACTCCGTCTTCGCGGTCCGCATGGGCGACTACGCCCGCCGCACGGCCGCCGACTCCGGCGACCGGTTCCTGCACGGCCTGGCCCACCTCGCCATCGCCGCGCTGGCCTTCCCCCGGCCCGAGGACCTCGCCGACGACGGGTACGTCGGCCGGGTCACCGTCAACGGTGTCGACGCGTTCGTCCGGCAGGCCTGCCGCCGCCTGGAGGAGCGGGCCGAGGAGCTCGGCGAGAACACCGACCCGGCCTCCGACGCCCCCGGCCTGGAGGCCGCCTGGCGCGTCTACGCCCGCCGCAGCTCCACCGGCGCCACCAAGGACGCCCGCCGCCTCGCCGGGTCCACCACCGGCATCGTCGGCAAGGCCGCCGCCTTCCTCACCGACTCCGGGTTCCTCCAGCGCACCGGCGACGACTCCGGCGGCACCTACCGCACCACCCCCCGCTACCAGCTCCAGGTCCGCGACATGGCGGGCACCGCGGCCATGGCCGAACTCCTGGAACTCGGCGTGGTCCCCGTCAGCGACGGCACCGCGAGCCTCCTCCCGCCGCCCGAAGGCGACGACTTGGAGCTCGCGCCCGACGCCGGACTGCCCTTCCACGGCTGAGCCCCGGCCCGCAACCGGCCCGCCGGCCGGCGCCCGCCACGGCCCCGCCGCCCCCCGTCCTCACGCAACGCCACCCACGAGACACCACGAGAGCCCGCCGCCATGTACGAGCTGTCCCGGATCCGCCTCTACTCCATCGGGCCCGCCGGCGCACGCTACGCCGACACCGTGCTCGACCTGCGCGGAGTGGGCGAGCCGGTGCCCCACCCGGCGCCCGCCCAGGCGGAGTTCTTCGCGGACGAGCCGACCGGCCCGCCGCGCCGCCCCGCACCCGCCGGCGTGCTGTTCCTGGAGAACGGCGGCGGCAAGTCCGTCCTCCTCAAGCTGATCTTCTCGGTGATGCTGCCCGGCCACCGCAACACCCTCGGCGGTGCCAGCTCCGGCGTGCTGCGCAAGTTCCTGCTCGCCGACGACTGCGGGCACGTCGCCCTGGAGTGGCAGCACACCCAGACCGGCGAGTGCGTCGTCGTCGGCAAGGTCAGCGAATGGCGCGGCCGCCAGGTCTCCAACGACCCCCGCAAGTTCGCCGAGGCCTGGTACTCCTTCCGGCCCGGCCCCGGCCTGAGCCTGGACAGCCTGCCGGTCGCCGAGTCCACCGCCGTCCGCCCGCCCGTCGAGGGGGCCTCCGGCGCGCAGGGCCGCCGCCGCACCATGAAGGGCTTCCGCGACGCCCTGACCGAGGCGGGCAAGGCCTACCCGCACCTGGAGGTGTACTTCGAGGAGATCCACGACCGCTGGAACGAGCACCTCACCGAGCTCGGCCTCGACCCGGAGCTCTTCCGCTACCAGCGCGAGATGAACGCCGACGAGGGCGAGGCCGCCGGCCTGTTCGCGGTGAAGAAGGACTCCGACTTCACCGATCTGCTGCTGCGCGCCGTCACCGACACCCGCGACACCGACGGCCTCGCCGACCTCGTCCACGGCTTCGGCAACAAGCTCGGCCGGCGCGCCGAGCTGATGGCGGAACGGGACTTCACCGCCGGCTCCGTCGACCTCCTCGGGAAGATCGTCGAAGCCGCCGAGAGCCGCTCCCGGCTCCGCGACGTCCACGCCGGCGCCGAGCGCCGCACCCGCACCCTCGCCCGCCGGCTCTCCGCGCGCGCCGCGCAGGAGCGGGCCCGCGCCGCCGACCTCGCCCAGCGGGTCACCGACGCCGCCCACGCCGTCACCGCCGCCGAGACCGCCCGCGGCCGCAGCGCCGCCGTCTCCGCCGAACTCGCCTACCGGCACGCCTCGCTCGCCCTGGCCGTCGCCGAGAAGGCCGCCACCGCACAGCGCCGCGAACTGCTGGAGGCCCGCACCCTGCACGCCGCCTGGCAGGCCGCCGAGATCGTGCTCCGCCACCGGGCCGCCGCCGACCGCTCCGCCCGCGTCGCCGCCGCCATCCTGGAGGCCGAGCGCGACGCCGCTCCCGCCCTCGCCGCCCGCGCCTCCGCGGCCGCAGCCCTCGTCCGTGCCCTGCACACCGCCGCGGAGGAAGGCGAACGCACCGCCAACGAGGAGGAGGAGCGCTCCGCCGCGCTCCAGGCCGCCGGCGAGGCCGCCCACCGGGACGCCACCGCCGCCGAGACCGCCCGCGGCCGCAGCGCCGCCGTCTCCGCCGAACTCGCCTACCGGCACGCCTCGCTCGCCCTGGCCGTCGCCGAGAAGGCCGCCACCGCACAGCGCCGCGAACTGCTGGAG
>NZ_RPSE01000354.1:0-6738 GCF_003949955.1 Streptomyces sp. WAC05292 | reverse complement strand
GTACCGCGGAGGTGTTCCACCGCGCGTTTGCGCCAGTCGCGGGGGTGGCGGGCCTCCATTTGGCGTTGGAGGTCGTCGATGCGGGCCGCGAGGGCGGCCAGGCGGTCCGCCGACGGGCCTTCCAGGCCGAGTTCGCGGACGATGGCCCGGGTGGTGGCCGCGCCGGGCAGGCCCGCGCCGCTCAGCCAGACCTGCTCCCGCCCCCGCAGCCATAACGACACCTTCGGCGCGGGCGTGCCCAGCCTGCGCGCCAGCCAGTTCTGGTACCGGCCCTCGGCGGCGAGGGCGTCCCTCACCGCGGCGGACCAGTCGTCCAGTGCTCCGCCGAACGCCCCGGCCAGCTCGATGAACGACGGACCGGCACTCCCGGCACTCCCCAACGCGACCACCCCCTGCACATGTTGCACCGACTCACTGAAAGCGCAGGTCGGAGCGGTGAAACCGGGGGTGCAGCATTCCACCGTCCGCCACCCCTCCTCCGGCCCCGGGCCCGCGGCCATTGTCGTTCTCGGCGGTGCGACGGACGCACCGCTCGGACCGGGGTTCACCCCGGAGAGGAGAAGAACGGCATGATCCGATCGCTCACCCGGGCACGCCGGCGCCGCGCCGCCTTCGCGGTCCCGCTGCTCACCGCCGTCCTGTTCGGCGCCGCCTCCCCCGCCGTGCTGCCCGCGGGGCAGGCACGGGCCGCCGGCGGCGGGCGGGTCTGCTTCTTCCAGGACGCGGAGGGGGCGCGCGGCGCCGGTCACATCGCCTGGGCCGTCCGCGACCCGAAGAACTCCGGGCACTGGATCTGGGGTGCGACCGAGAACGCCGAGGGCGACTCGTACACCGAGCCCGGCAAGCCGAACGGCAGCTGGATCGCCGGCGGCACGTGGGAGAAGCTGCGCACGAGCCTGAAGCCGGACAGCGGGCACCGGAAGGGCTTCTACGACCACTACCGGTGCACGAACACCCCGGGCGGCGACCTGCGGGCGGCGCAGCGGACGTACGAGAACATGAAGGCCAACGGCTACCAGGTCACCCACAACAACTGCCTGACCAAGGCCGTCGCGATCTTCCGCAAGTACAGCCCCTCCCTGGGTGCCGGCCGCCTGCCCGACGGCGAGGCGACGCCGCCGAACCGGTACTTCGGCGCCGTCCTGAACAAGGCGCCCGGGTGGGAGAAGGCCCACGTCTACACGCCCGCCAAGGGCCGGAAGTGAGGTCCGGCATGTGCCAGCGCTGCAAGGGCGACGGGAAGTGCACGACCTGCGGGGGCTCCGGGTTCCGGGGCTGGAGCGGGGCGAAGTGCGACAGCTGCAAGGGGAGCGGGGACTGCAAGGCGTGTGACGGGCGGGGCTGACACCCTCCGTCGCCGCCGCCTCCGCCCGGTCGGTCCACGTGTTCGTCCGTCGTCGAAACGAAGGGGGTAGCGCCATGCCGGCGTGGTTGGTCATCGCCGAGGAGGAGTCCGGCGCGCAGCGGCGCGTCACGGTCATCAGGACGGTGAGCGGAAACAGGACGCGGGAGGAGGCACTGGGCGAGCTGTTGAGGGCGGCCCGGACGTACGTGCCCTCCTCCTGGAAGAGCAAGGCTCGGGTGGTCGGGCGCCTCCCCGACGGGTCGTTCCGGGTGCTGCCCGACGGCGGCGGGGAGCAGGGCTCCGCCTGCTGCCGGATCCATCTCGTCGAGCAGGTGCCCCTGTAGGGGCTCGCCGGCGTACGGCGCCGGCCGTTCGTCGACCTCTTGGTCGGCGGGCGGCCGGCTTCGCCGTGTGCGTGCCCCGGAGTGCCGGTGGAGGGCGGGTCGGGTGGTGCTCGCGTGCGGGGAGGGCGGAAACGGGCGGCGCGGCTGCCTTTTCGGCCAGCCGTAGGTCGCTCCGGGCGCGGTGTGGTCGCCGTGGTGCGGGCTCTGGCCTGGGGGGTTTCGGTTCGTCAGCTTGCTGCAGGGCCTGTGCAGCATGATGACACCGCTTTTCAGCCGGTGGGCCCCCTGCCGCTGGCATCGTCTTCCTCAGCGGAAACGCGAGGGAACACGGAAAACGACTCAGGGGGACACAGTGGGGAACCGATTCGCTTCGGCAGCGGCTTGTCTGGCTCTGGCGATCGCCGGTCTCACCGCCGCGGCGGGCACCGCAGCGGCCGACGAGCAGGGCACCGGCACCGTCCGGGCCGCCGAGCAGGACGGCGCCGCGGACGGCGCCGGTACGCAGCAGCCGGTGCCGGACGAGGTCGCCGAGCTGATCTGCCGGCTCCAGGCGAACCTGCCGAACGTGCCGGGCCTGCCGAACGTGCCGAACCTGCCGGCCCTGCCGAACGGGCCCCACCCCGTCCCGCTCCCCCACTGCCTGGTCAACGGCTGGCAGTAGTTCCCGCCCCCACTCCGACTGCTGATTTCGAAGGGCGAGAACAGCGATGGCCATGACCAGCCAACTCCCCCGTGCCGCGGGGCTCGGGGAAGGTCCGGAACACGTACTCGAAGTGGCCGGCCTGAAGGTGGCGTACGCGGGTGTCGAAGCGGTGGCGGGGATCTCCTTCTCCGTCGCCCCGGGCGAGATCTTCGGTCTCCTCGGCCGCAACGGCGCCGGCAAGACCAGCACCATCTCGGCCATCGCCGGCCTGCGCCGGCCCGATGCTGGCCGGGTCCGCGTCCTCGGTGAGGACGCGCTCTCCCGGCCGGAGGTGCTGCGCGCCTCGCTCGCCCTCCAGCCCCAGCAGGCCAGCCTGTTCCCGCGGTTGAAGGTGCGGGAGACGCTGGAGACGTGGGCCGCGCTCTACCCCGCGCCGCGGGACGTGGACGCGCTGCTCGACGAGATCGGCCTGGCCGAGAAGGCCGGCGCGCGGGCCTCCCGCCTGTCGGGCGGGCAGCAGCAGCGGCTGCTGCTGGCGACGGCACTGGTCGGCGACACGCCCGTGGTCGTCCTGGACGAGCCCACGACCGGGCTCGACCCGCACGCCCGGCACGCCGTCTGGGACCTGATCCGCAGGGCCCAGGCAGGCGGCACCACGTTCCTGCTGACCACGCACGCCATGGCCGAGGCCGAGGAGATGTGCGACCGGCTGGCCGTGATGCACGAGGGGCGGATGGTGGCGGCCGGCTCCCCCGCGGAGCTGATCGCCCGGTACGCCCCGGGCGGCGTCGTGTCCGTACGGACCTCGCTGGCAGGCCTCGCCGACCGGGTCCGCGAGCGCTTCGGCGCGGCCGTCACGGCCGCCGAGTCGACCGGTCGCTCGGGCCGGATGCGGTTCGAGGTGACGTCGGACGAGCCCTACGCCGCCGCCGAGTGGATCACGGGGATGGACGGCGCGGCCGATGTCCGACCCCGCCCCGCAACCTTGGAGGACGTGTTCCTCCGCATCACCGGAACCACGCCGGAACCGGGACCGGAACAGGAGGAGGAGCAATGACCCCCGTCGGCCTCAGCGCACCGCCCGTCTCGACGGCGCGCCAATGGAGGGCGCTCTCCCGGGCCATGACCCGGCAGCTGCTGCGCGATCCGGCGGCGCTCTTCTTCAGCGTGGTCTTCCCGCTGCTGATGGCGGTGTTCTTCGTCGTCCTCATGCAGCTCACCTGGGTACGGGGCCCCTTCGACCTCGCGGTCGTCGGGCCCGCCGGGCAGGCGGCCGCCCTGCAGGACGCCCTGGGCGGCGGCAGCACCGCCGTCGCCGTCTCCGAAGCCGGCCCGCAGCCGGACAAGGCGGCGGTGATCGTCCCGGACGCGGCCTCCCGCACCCTGCGGATGGCCGTGGACCCGGAGCAGCCCTCCGTGGTCGCCGCCGTGCGCGGCGCGCTGGACGCGGCCGGCTGGAAGGGCTGGGAGGTGACGGCAATCGGCAGTGACGGCTCGGCGCTCTTCGACCCGATGGCCTTCGTCATCCCCGGCGTGCTCGCCTTCGCGCTGCTGTCGCTCGCCCTCACCGGTACCGCCTCCGCCCTGGTCGCGATGCGGGCCAGCGGCACCCTGCGGCTGCTGTCGACGACACCGGCCCGGCGACCGGCCGTGCTCCTGTCGCTGCTCCCGGGCCGCGGGCTGCTGGCGCTGGCCGTGCTCGCCCTGATGGGGGCGGGCGCCGTCGCCGGCGGACTGCTGGAGCCGGCGTCGATGCTGCGGCTGCTGCTGACGACGGCCATCGGACTGGTGATGCTTCTCGCCCTGGGCTACCTGCTCGGCGGCCTGCTCTCCTCACCCGAGGTGACGAACGCGATCTCCGGGCTGCTCACCCCGGTCCTGCTGATGAGCACCGGACTGCTCTTCCCCCTCGAACTCCTCCCCGACTCGGTGGCGGGCCCGCTCTCCTGGACCCCGCTCGCGATGTTCGGAGACGCCCTGCGCCACGACGTGGTCGGCGGGATCACCCGCCACGCCCTGTGGCTCGACTGGACAGTGATGGCGGCGACGGCCGCGGGCCTGACGGCCCTCGCGGCACGGACGTTCCGCTGGGACACGGAGCGCGCACGATGACGACGTACACGACGGCCGGGACCACCACCCCCGGCGCCGCCACGGGCCGAAGCCACCCGCCCGTCCCCGACTCGCTGCTGCGGATCGGACAACTCGCCTCCGCCTACGGGCTGGTGAACCGGGTGACCCGGCTCCCCGTCGCCGAGGGCGAACCGGACTTCCCCATCTTCACGGCCTCGCTCGGCAACCCGGGCGAAGTCCTCAGCGAGCAGAGCGGCTGGGAGCACAATCCCAGCTCCGGGAACTTCGACGGAGCCGGCGGCGACCTCGACCCGGAGCGCGCCGCGCACCTCGCGGTCGCCGAGTCGCTGGAACGCTACTCCTCCTGCGCCCGGGACCCCGAGCAGATCGTGTGGGCGACCGCCGCCGAGCTCGGCGAGGACGCCATCCGCAGTGACCGCTGGCCGCAGTGCTCGCCGGCCGAGCTGGCCGACCCGCGCAGCGGGCTGGTCCCGACCGACCCGGACGGGCCGATGCGCTGGGTGCGGGGCTGGTCCTTCACCCGCAACCGCCCCGTGTGGGTGCCGGCGATGCAGGTCTGGCTGAAGAACCCCGTGGAGTCCATGGCGGAGCGGTACGTCCACCCGGTCTCGACCGGCTGCGCCGCGCACTCCGACCCGGCCGCCGCCGTCGTCAACGGCATCCTGGAGATCGTCGAACGCGACGCCATCGCGCTGACGTGGCTCCAGCGGCTGCGCCTCCCCCGCCTGGAGTTCGACCCGGCCGAACTGGCCCCGGAATACCGGGCGTTCGTGGAGCGGGGCAGCAGCGAGCGGCTGCGGACCCACTTGTACGACGCCACCACCGACCTCGGCATCCCGGTCATCTACGGGGTGCAGCTCGCGGACGACGACCGGGTCATCGCCCAGCTCGTCGCGGCGACGGCCGAGCTGGACCCCGGCAAGGGCATCGCCAAGCTGTACCGGGAGGCGTCCTCCCTGCGGATCGCGCTGCGCCACATGGCTCGGGCCGCCGAGCAGGACGCGGCCGCCGCCCCCGCGGCGGAGGAGGACATCGTCAGCGTCGTCGACGGCGCCCTGCTGTCCGGTCCGCGGTCGCAGCGGCACCGCTTCGACTTCCTGCTGGAGGGCGAGCGTCCGGTGCACGGGCTGCGCGACCTGCCCCGGGCCCCGTCCGAGGAGCCGCTGCCCGCGCTGGCCTGGCTGCTGGAGCGGCTGCACGCCGCCGGCTGCGAGGTCGTCGGCGTCGACCTCACCACGGACGAGGCGGAGCAGGTCGGGGCGACCGTCGTCCGGATGCTCGTCCCCGAGCTGATGCCGCTGTCCTTCGTGCACCGCGCCCGCTACCTGGCGCACCCGCGGCTCTACGCGGCGCCCGCCGCCATGGGCCACCCGGTGCGGGGCGAGGCCGACGTCAACCCGCACCCCCAGCCGTTCGCCTGACCGGGACAAGGAGTCCGATGATGACCGATCCGCGCCTGCTGATCCTGGCCGCGGGGGCGTTCGGCGCGGCCGTCGCCGAAGGGCTCGCCGCCCGCCACCCCGGGGCGACCGTCCTCGACGTGAGCCGGGGAACCCACCCCAGCCTGTGGCCCGACAGCGACCTGATCGTGCTGGCCGCCGGCGAGGACCGGGAGGTGCTGGCCGACATGGTGGACGCCAGCGCCCACGCCTGGAAGCGGCCCTGGTTCGCCGTCCAGGCGGGCCCCCTCGACCTGCGGTGCGGACCGGTGGTCGTGCCCGGCCGCACCGCATGCCACCAGTGCTACACCCGCCGCCGCGCCCAGCACACCGCCCCGGCGGCGGACGGACCCCGCGGCGGGACGGCCGCGGCGCCCCCGGTCTCCGGGTACGCGCCGCACCACGTCGCCATCGCGGTCGGCTTCGCCGAGCAGGCCGTACGCGAGGCCCTGGCCGAGCCCGGCGGGCCCGGCGCGGCGGAGGGCATCGGGGCCACCGTCCGCAGCTTCGGCCTGGTGGAGGGCGCCACGTCCGCGTCGGCGGTCGTCGCCGTCGACCGGTGCCGCCGGTGCCGGCCGGCCCGCACCCCCGAGAGCCGCCTGGAGCGGTTCGCGGCCCTCGCGGCGGAGCTCGCGGCCGTCCCCGGCCGGTGACCGCCGGCCGCGACGGCCGCGCCGCGAGCGGCCCGTACAGACCACGGGCCACGGGCCACGCAAGCCCCGCAGCCCGTACTTGGCACGGGCCACGCACGGACCACCGACCCCGCACGCACCACGGGTTCCGCACGAACCCCCGGGCCGCGCACGCACCACGGGCTCCGCACGAACCCCCGGACCCCCGCACGCACCACGGGCTCCGCACGAACCCCCGGAC
>NZ_RPSE01000353.1:0-6763 GCF_003949955.1 Streptomyces sp. WAC05292 | reverse complement strand
CCACTGCGCGCCCGGCCGCAGCCACACGATGCCGTCGTCCTCCGACCAGGCCACGCCCGGCGCCTTCCCCTCTTCCCCCGGGGGCCTCGGCGGGGCGACCGGCCCGGCCTCGGGGGCGGCCGCGGGCGTCGACGCGGGGGCGGTCGGGGCCGGGCCGGCCGGCCTGGCCGCCGCTGCCCACCTCGAAGACCGCGGCCTGGACTTCCTCGTCCTCGAAGCCGGCCCGCACGCCGGAACCGCCACCCGCGACTGGGCCCACGTACGGCTGTTCTCGCCGTGGGGCGAGGTCGTCGACCCGGCAGCGGAGAAGCTCCTCGCCCCGACCGGCTGGGTCAAGCCGGACGCGGCCTCCTACCCGACGGGCGGGGACTGGGCCGAGCTCTACCTCCAGCCCCTCGCCGACGTCCTCGGCGACCGCGTCCGCTTCGGCGCCCGCGTCACCGGGGTCTCCCGCACCGGCCGCGACCGTGTCGTCGACGCCGACCGCGCGGCCCAGCCCTTCGTCGTCCACGTCGAGACGGCCGACGGCCGGGAGGAGCGCGTCCGGGCCCGCGCCGTCATCGACGCCTCCGGCACCTGGTCCACCCCCGGCCCCGCAGGCGGCAGCGGACTGCCCGCCCTCGGCGAGAAGGCCGCCGCCGACCGGATCGCCTACCGCGTCCCCGACCTCAAGGACCCCGCCGTACGCGCCCGGTACGCGGGCAGGCGCACCGCCGTCATCGGCTCCGGCGCCTCCGCCTTCACCGCCCTCGCCTACCTCGCCGACCTCGCCACGTCGGAAGACGGCTCCGGCACCAAGGCGGTGTGGGTCCTGCGCCGCGGGATCTCCGGCTCGACCTTCGGCGGCGGCGAGGCCGACCAGCTCCCCGCCCGCGGCGCCCTCGGTCTCGCGGCCAAGGCCGCGGTCGACGCCGGGCACGCCGATGCCGTCACCGGGTTCCGCACCGACGCCTTCGAGCGGGACGGCGACGGCCGCCTGGTCCTGGTCGGCGAGGACGGCC
Source organism: Streptomyces sp. WAC05292 (assembly GCF_003949955.1). Classification (NCBI taxonomy): domain Bacteria; kingdom Bacillati; phylum Actinomycetota; class Actinomycetes; order Kitasatosporales; family Streptomycetaceae; genus Streptomyces; species Streptomyces sp. WAC05292. The sequence goes on along the minus strand of NZ_RPSE01000353.1, from coordinate 5,762 downwards.
GCCGCCTCGACGCCGTGGACGAGGTCATCGTGCTCACCGGCTTCCGCCCCGACCTCACCTTCCTCGACGAACTGCGCCTGGGTCTGGACGAGCGCCTTCAGGCCCCGGTCGAGCTGGCACCGCTGATCGACCCGAACCAGCACTCGTGCGGCACCGTCTACCCCCACGGCGTGGACGAGCTCTCCCACCCGGAGAAGGACGTCTACCTCGTCGGCATGAAGTCCTACGGCCGCGCCCCGACCTTCCTCGCCATGACCGGCTACGAGCAGGTCCGCTCCATCGCCGCCCACCTCGCCGGCGACCGCGAAGCCGCCGAGCGGGTCGAACTCACCCTCCCCGAGACCGGGGTGTGCGGCGGCGCGGGCCTGTTCGACGAGCCCGCGGCCGCGGAGGAGACCGGCGGTGGATGCTGCGCGGCCCCGGCCACCCTCACCATCGGCGCCGCCCCCGCCCCGTCCGGCGGCTGCTGAGGTGAGCGGCCTTCAAAGCGGCGCGGCCGCGACCGGGACGGGGGTCCGGTCGCGGCCGCGCGCCGTGCTGCCCGCCCTCTGCCTCACCCAGATCACCGGCTGGGGCATCCTCTACTACGCCTTCCCGGTCCTCAACCCGGCCATCACCGCCGACACCGGCTGGAGCGCGGGCGCGACCACCGCGGCGTTCTCCGCCGCCCTCGCCGTCTCCGCCGTAGCGGGGATCTGCGTCGGCCGCGTCCTGGACCACCGCGGCCCCCGCACCGTCATGACCGCCGGCTCCGTCCTGGGGCCCCTGAGCCTGCTGGTGATCGCCGCCGCCCCCGACCCGGCCGTCTTCTTCGCCGGATGGCTGCTCGCCGGGGCAGCCATGGCCGCCACCTTCTACCAGCCCGCCTTCGCCGCCCTCACCCGCTGGTGGGCCCCCGACCACATCCGCGCCCTCACCATCGTCACCCTCGCGGGCGGACTCGCCTCCACCGTCTTCGCACCCCTGACCGCGACGCTCGCCGGCCACATGTCCTGGCGCGCCACCTACGCAGTGCTCGCCGGCATCCTCGCCGCCGTGACCATCCCGGCCCACGCCCTCGCGCTGAAAGCCTCCTGGCCGCCGGCCCCGCCGAGCCCGCCGCACGTCACCGGCGGCCACAAGCGCGTCGTGCGCAGCCGGGCGTTCGGGATGCTGGCTGCCGCCTTCGCCCTGTCCGCGTTCGCGATGTACGCCGTCGTCATCGGCCTCGTCCCGCTGCTCCTCGAACGCGGCTACACCACCGCCCAGGCTGCGTGGGCCCTGGGACTCGGCGGTGCGGGGCAGACCCTAGGCCGCACCCTGTACGCGACCCTCGCCCGCCGCCTCGGCGTCACCGCCCGCACCGTCACCCTGATCGCCCTCGGTGCTCTCACCACCGCGGCCCTCGCCGCCGTGGCCGCCCCCTACGCCGTCCTCATCGCGGTGTCCGTCCTCGCCGGGGTGGTCCGCGGCAACCTCACCCTCCTCCAGGCGACCGCCGTCACCGACCGCTGGGGCACCACCCACTACGGCCGCCTCTCCGGACTCCTCGGAGCACCCGCACACGCCGCGGCCGCTGCCGCCCCCTTCGCCGGAGCCCTCCTCGCCGGTCCCCTCGGCGGATACCCCGCACTGTTCGCGCTGCTCGCCGCGCTGTCGGCCACCGCCGCCGCCGCGGCCCTCGCAGCCCGTCCCCCAGCCGGCGGGGGATGACTCACCCGAACCGGCGACGGCACCACGCCCGTTCGTGTCCGGCGGCCTGCGCCCGGGTGGGGACGGGACGGCCCGTGGCAGCAGTGCCCGGGCAAGCCCCCTCGCGGTGGGCTCGCCCGGCTCCTGCCGCTACTTCAGCAGGGTGCGGAACTCGTCGAAGTCGAGGACCCCGTCGTGGTTCGCGTCGGCCTCCATGGCCTTCCTGACCTCCTCGGCGAGGTGCCCCTGGGCGCCCTCGGCCTTGAACCCCTCCGCCAGTTCGACGATGTTGATCCGCCCGTCGCCGTCCGTGTCGATCTCGTCGAACAGCGCCCTGAGCTCGGCCTCGTTCATGACACAACCCTTTCGCTTTCACAGGCCCCGAAGGCCCACATGCCCCACCACCCTGCCACACGGGCCATGTCACGCCGGCCGCCGAGCACCGGCCCTGCTGCCCCGCCCCGGCCGGGCAGGACACCGCTCGCAGCCGGAATGGCCCCGGCCCGCCTCAGACCCGGGGAAATCCCGGGCGCACGCCCCGGACGGGGGCTTGCCCGCCGCTCCCGAGACGCGCTGAGCTGGTGGGCGTGCCCGGTCGGAGGTCCGGCCGGGATGGTGAGGGAGGGCGTGATGCACCGTTTCGAGACGGGTCGGACGGTCGTACGGCGCGATGTGCACCGTACGGGCCGGGTGTGGAGCGAGCACGCGCTGCGCGTCGTCGCGGACACCGGCGGGGCCCTGGTCGCCGCCTGCCCGCCGGGAGCCCAGACCCGCTGGCCGGCCCTGTACGTGAGGGCCCGCGACGACGGCGACCGGTCACTGCGCACGGAGGCGTTCGATGCGATGGCGACCGGCGCATGGGAACTCGCGGACGCGGTGTGGCAGGAGACCGAGCTGCTGGTGTGGAAGCCGCCGGCCGCGTGGTTCAGTGTCAACGCCTTCTACGGCAGCGCCGGGCTGCGGAACTGGTACGTGAACTTCGAGCATCCGATCCGCCGCACGCCGGACGGCTTCGACACCTTCGACCTCACCGTCGACCTGGTCGCCGACCCCGGCCTCACCCGCTGGGAGTGGAAGGACGAGGACGAGTACGCGCACGTGCGGAGGCTCGGCATCGTCACCGACGCCGAGCACCAGGCGGTGGACGCCGCCCGCGAGGAGGTACTCGCGATGCTCACCGAACGCACCGGCGTCTTCGCGGACGCGGAGCGGTGGGCGGCGTGGCGCTGGGAGCCGGCCTGGCCCACACCGCGCCTTCCCCGGTGGAGTACCGCCGGGGCGGTTTGCGGGGCACAGGGGGCGCGCGATTAGGGTTGGGGCATGAGTTCGACGACCGGTCACGACGAGGGGGCCCTGCCCGGTCCGGGGGTGTCGGCGCGTGGCTGGCAGGCACCGAGCGCGGTGGAGCGGGGGCTGTACGAGGCGAAGGCGCGCGGCGACTGGCCCGCGTACTACGACCTCGTCGCGCGGGCCGACCTGTACATGATGCAGTCGCGCGCCCACGTCGACGCAAACCCGCGCAGCAGCCGCTTCCACCCGTACTGGAACCCGCAGACCGGGACCATGTGCCTTGCCGTCTACACGGGCGGGATGCTGCCGCCGCCCGTCGCCGATCCGGTCTACAACTGCTACGACCTGGGCTGGTTCGCGGAAGTCTGGGCGCAGGACGACCCGCCCTACCTCGTCGTCAACCCGGGCAGTCCCTGCGAGGGCGTGCTGCCGGCCGGGCCGGAGGGCCGGGCCCTGTGGCGGCGACACTCCGCCCCGGTGGAACGGCCGGGGCTGGCCCGGGACGTCGTCCACACGCTGGAGGTGGGCGGCCCGCGGACCGGGCCCGTCGCCTTCGGCCTCGCGGTCGGCGCGCACATCAACGTGCGCAACGGGCGGTACTGGAACTCGATGGCGTACCACGGCTGCGGCTACCGCTGCGAGAAGCGCACGCTGGAGCAGTGGTGGGGCGTCACCACCCGCGAGGACTGGCAGGACACGCAGGAACGGCTGCTGCGCGCCGACATGGTCAGCGGGGTGTGGGAGTTCGTTCTGCAGCTTCGCCGCTCCATGGCCCTGGACTTCGCGGGCCCCGTCGACGTCGGCCACTGGCGCGAGGCCGCGGGGAACACGGTGCGCCGGCGGGCCGAGGCCGCCGCCGAGCCCCGCCTGACCGCGGACGGCGTCCTCCCCGGCCGCACCGTCGGCGCCGAGGAGCTGGAGGGCCGGGTGACGGGTGTTCAGCGGCTGATCGGCCGCATTGCCCGCTACGAGGCGCGGTTCCGCGCGGACGGGCTGCTGCCCGAGGGGGGCTTCGTCCGCAGCGTCGAGGCCTGGGACTTCGGCCGGGCCTCCGGCATGGCCCGCTGGGGGCTCGCCGCCCGGCTGTGCTCGCTGCAGGAGGCCGAGGCGGCCGTGGTCCGGGCCGGCCGGCTCGCCCAGGTCAACTACCGGTCGTGGGAGGACTTCTCGGCCGCCTACATCCTGGGCCGCTGCCTCCACTTCGACGAGGAGGAGTTCGGCGAGTGGTACGAGACGGTCCTCGCGACCCACCGTGCCCTCACCACGGACCCGGCGAGCCCGTGGCGCACGCTTCCCTGGGCCTGAGGCTGCCGCTTCGGCGCGGTCGGGCGCCGCGTCCCGCCACGCGGCGCCGTACCGACCGGGGTCGGTACGGCGCCGCGGCGGCGGATCAGGCGGCGGGCGCGGTCAGGCGGTCGGCCACGGCGTCGGCCAGTTCGCGGGGCGTCGGGTACTCGTAGAGGAGGTCCGCGGGCCATTCCAGGCCGGTCAGTCCGGTCAGGTGGTCGCGGAGTTCGAGGGCGGTCACCGACGTCAGGCCCATGTCGAGGAACTCGCCCTCGGCGTCGATCTCGGACGCGGACTCGTACCCGAGCACCGCGGCCGCGAGGCCCCGCACACCGCCGAGCACGGCCTCGGCCCACTCCGTGCGGGGGAGTTCCGCGAGGGTGGCCCGGAGTGCGGAGTCCCGGGGCTGAGGGCCGCCGGGCCCGGGTTCCGGTGCCGCGGCCGTCGGCTCGGTCGTGGCCGTCGCGGCCTCGGCGGGCTCCGGCGCGGGGTCCGTCCGCTCCGCCGCGGGGTCCGTCCGCTCCGCCGCGGCCGCCGCCGGCTCCGCGGCCGGCGCCGCGGGGGCGGTGTCCAGGATGCGTACGGCGGTCTCCCCGGTGGACATCGCCCGCCACAGGCCGGTCACCGCCGCCCGCGGGTCGAGGTCGGGGTGTACCGCCGCGGCGAGGGAGCCCGCCGCTTCCGGCACGGTCTCCCCCGAGGACACGACGGCCACCAGCGGTGCCGGCACGTCCTCGAAGCCGCTGCCGGCCCGGACGATCGCCGCCGTGAGCGTCGCGGTCTGCCCCGCGCCGGCGTACGCCAGTGCGCCGGCGGGGCGTTCGGCGCCGCCCGCCACGAGGCAGCGGGCCCCGGACGCGAGCACGGCGTCGACGATCGCGGCGGTGAGCGCGTCCGCCGGGCCGGCCACCAGGACGTCCCCTTCGGGACGCCACACCCCGGTCCGGCCCAGCGGCTCGTAGGCCCGCACGAACAGCCCGTCCGGGGCGATCCGCGCCTCCCGGTACCCGCCGGCCACGGCCGCGCACAGGCGGCGCCGCGCGGGCGCGGCGAGGTCCTTCGGGAGGATCACGGTGTGCTCGCAGGCGGGCACCGCGCCGTCGCCGTCGACGAGGGCCCACCGGGGGACCCCCGGCTCGGCGGCCGGTTCGGTGCCGGGGAGGGCCAGTACGAGGTCCGGGCGCCCGGCGCCGCCCGCGCGGACCCGGGCGCCGTGCCGGACCAGGGTGCCGGCGACCGCGTCGGCCAGCTCCTCGCCGCCCGTGGAAGGGGCGAGCAGCACGATGTCGTGGGCGAGTTCGGGGGCGGGGCCGTCCGGCACCCGCGTCCACCGCGCCGCTTCGAGGACCGGAGCCGCCACTCCGGAGCGGAGCCGGCCGAGGGCCTGGAGGACCTGGGCCGGCGTCTCGTCGCCCCGCAGGTCCAGCAGGTCGAGGGCCGCGCCGAGGTCGGCGCTCTCGACGGCCGACCAGAGCGGGGCGAGCGCGGGCGCCCCCTCCCCCGCGCCCCCGCCT
>NZ_RPSE01000352.1:0-6808 GCF_003949955.1 Streptomyces sp. WAC05292 | reverse complement strand
GGGTGGGGGAGCGGGGCGGCAATCGGATGACAGGGCGCAACTCCGCATATGCCGCCGCGTTATGTCGAGGTGTTCCCGGATCGTCTCGGGAGCGCTTGGAGTCAGTCGAGGAAGGCAGCCGTCGTGGCAGACGTGTTCTTGTGGAGTGTGCTGGTGTGCGCCGTGCTGGGTACGGCCCTCACCACGTGGTCGTCGGGGGGAGTGGGCCGGCTGCACCCCGCGGACCGCCGTGAACTGCAACGCCAACAGCACTTCGAGCATGTGCTGTCCCTGCACGTGGACGCCGTGCACACGCCGCGCGAAGGCGCCGACGGCACTGTCGTCGGCGCGCCCCGGGTTCCGGCGTGCGCGGTGTGCGGTTCCGTGCTCAACGCGTCCTGACGCGCGGCAGCCGCCCTCCGCGCGGGGCTGGGGCGGGGGCGTACGGGAGAGAGCCGCAGGGCCGCAGCGCCGCGGTGGCTGGTCCGCGCCGTGTCGAGGCGCTCGGGAAGGGGTAAGCCGTGGTCCCCGGAATCCGTCACGATCAACGAACTTACCCGCTCTTGGATCGAGGCCGATGCAGGCCGGGGCAAACGGGTGAACCTCGCGGGAAACTCCCTGCGGGAGCGGCCCGTCTGCTATAGGTCCCGCCGCGGCCCCTCGGGCCGCTCCGCGCCTGTCGTTCCGCTCAGGCGGAGCAGTCACCAGGGGACGTGCCGGTAGTCCTTCAGGAGCACCCCGTGGATCGGAGTGCCCGACTGGCCCTGGACGATGGGGTGGTAGATGCGGGCCGCGCCGTCGACGACGTCCAGCGGCGGGCGCCAGCCCGTGGCGGCGTGCCGCTCCCGCGCCGGCAGCGGCTTCTCGTCGGTCACCCAGCCGGTGTCGACGCTGCAGGCGTGGATGCCGCGGGCGGCGAGGTCCGCGGCGCTGGTGCGGGTGAGCATGTTCAGGGCCGCCTTGGCCATGTTGGTGTGCGGGTGGTCGCCGGTCTTGTTGCGGACGGTGAACCTGCCTTCCACCGCGGAGACGTTGACGAGGTAGCGGTGCGGGTGCGGGGAGGCCTCCAGCAGCGGGAGCAGGCGGTCGGCGAGGAGGAACGGGGCGACGTTGTTCACCAGTTGGACCTCCAGCATCTCCACCGGGTCCACATCGCCCAGGCGCAGGGTCCAGGAATTGACTGCGGCCGTGTCGGTCAGGAGGCCCGACTCGTCGACCTCCGCCGGCGGCCGTGCTGCGGGCGCCGGCGCGGGGAGGGGGGCTCCCGATGCCGCCAGCAGCTCCCTCGTCCACGGCGGGGGCTCGGCGCGGTGGCCGGGCGGGAGGAACCCCGGAGCGCTCCAGATCCGGGCCGCGGGGAGTGCCTGCCCGTCGGCGGCCTCCTCGGCGGCCTCCTCGGCGGCGGCCAGGGCGCTGTAGGCCTGCGGGGAGCGCCGCAGGGTCTGGGCGGCGTTGTTGACCAGGATGTCCAGAGGCCGGCCCTGGGCCAGGAGGCGCCCGGTGAAGGCCAGGACCTGCCGGGGGTCGCGCAGGTCCAGCGCGGCGATCTCCAGCCGGGGCCACCAGCCGGCGGCGCCCGGGGCCGCGGCGAAGCGGCGTACGGCATCGCGCGGGAACCGGGTCGTCACCGTCAGCTCGGCGCCGTCGCGCAGGAGCATCAGCGCCGCCTGGAAGCCGATCTTCACGCGCCCGCCCGTCAGCAGCGCGCGCCGGCCCGTCAGATCGGTGCCGGCCGTGCGCCGGGCGAAATTGTCCTCGGCGCAGCGGGGGCAGAGCCGGTGGTAGAAGTGGTGGACCCGGCGGTAGTGGTCCTTGCACACGTAGCAGCGCTGCGGGCGGTGCAGCAGCTGCGGCGGCTCACCCCCGGAAGACGGCTGCGGCGGCGCCGCGTCCGTGTGCGGGCCCTGCCGGCCGATGTACGCGCCGACCGTCAGGGCCGGCCCGGCGGCGTTGGCGGGGGCGGCGGGCAGGGGTGCGTCCATCGTGCGGTCCGCGGCGCCCGTGGCGGTGGCGGCCAGCAGGCGGGCGTCGGCCGCCGCCCGGGCCGCGCGATCCGCGGCCCGGCGCCGGTGCCGTCCGTCGCGTACGAACGCCCCCGCGGCCTTCTCCAGCAGCCGGCGCCCCTCGTCGTCCAGCGGGAGCCGCCGGGCCCGGTCCAGCAGGTCCAGGCAGGTTTCCACGAGCGCGCTCTCCGGCGGCGTACCGGTGGTGCGGGTGACCGACGAGACTGCTGACTGCACCGGGATGTCCTCACTCGAACGCATGGGCGACCCAAGGGTGGGGCCGCCCATCATGCAGGACGGCGGTGATCGCCGTCACCCGCATTTCCGCCGCTCAGGCGCGGGGCCGGGCCGTGGCCGCGGCGCGGTCGCGGATGAGGCCCGCCAGTCGGGCGGCGCCGTCCGCGGAGTGCCCCAGGAAGAGGTCCGGCTCGACGAGTTCGAGTTCCATCACGACCGGCCGGCCGTCGTCCGCCGTCGCGATGTCGACGCGCGCGTACAGCAGCGGGCGGTCCGCCGGTACGGCCGCCAGGGCCGCCCGGGCGAGTTCCCGTTCGGGTGCCGAGGGCCGGTGCGGGGCCAGGCCGGGATGCGGGGCGCGGGTGTTGTCGAGGCCGGTCTCGGTGAGGACCGGCCCCTTGCGTATCGCGTGGCTGAACACGCCGCCGAGGAAGACCAGCGCGCGCTCGCCCTCGTCGATCCGGGACAGGTAGGGCTGCACCATCACGGTGCGCCCGGAGGCGTGCAGGGCGGCGGCGTGCGCGGCGGCGAGGTCGCACTGGTGCGGGGCGTAGCGGGCGGTGTCCTGCGCGCCGGCCGAAACGGAGGGCTTGACGACGAAGTGCCCCTCTCCCGGAAGCCGTACGTCCTCGCCGGGGGCCGCGAACCGGGTGGGGACCACGGGGACGCCGCGGTCGGCGAGATCGTGCAGGTAGCGCTTGTCCGTGTTCCACCGCACCACATCGGCGGGGTTGTCCAGCAGGGTGGCGGCCTCGACGGCGTCCGCCCAGGCGAGGAACGCGGGCCGCCGGAGGGCGTAGTCCCACGTCGACCTGATGGCCACGGCCGAGTAGCGCGACCAGTCGTGGTCCGGCTCGCTCCAGTCCGCCGCCTCCGCTTCCAGGCCGCGGGCGCGCAGCGCCTCCAGCAGTACGGGCAGGTCCGAGTCGTGGGCCAGGCCGAGGGCAGAGGTGGCGACGGCCACCCCGGTCGTGCCGGTCATGTGGGTGTCCTCCGCGGTCGGGTGGCGGTTCCGGGGCCGCGGCCCGGGCCGCGGCACGAGCGGCCACTGTGCCACACGGACGATCTTTCGCCCATGCGGTTTCGACCGGCTACCGGGGGTGCTTGCCGTCCTGCGGATCGCGTCTGCCGTTGGTGTGGCGGCCGCGCACCCACATCGGCAGCGCGAACCAGCACAGCAGGTACCAGAGCAGGACGCCGGCGACCAGCCAGGGCACGAGGTCGTCGCCCGTGGTGACGCGCAGGATGAGGGAGAGCGCGGAGACGAGGGTGGCGAGCAGCAGGACGATGCCCACCATGGTGAGGCGGGAGGCCCAGGTCACCGCCTCCGGTTTGATCCTGCGGCCCGAGACGATGCGGTGGAAGGCGACCGGCCCGATGAGCGCTCCGGTGGCGAGGGAGCCCAGGACGACCGTGATGACGTAGATCGTCCGGTCGGGCTCGTCCAGCTGCTGGAAGTGCGCGGTGAACGCGACGGTCAGCAGGAAGCCGAAGAGGATCTGGACGCCGGTCTGGGCGACCCGTATCTCCTGGACGAGTTCCTGCCACTGGCGGTCCGCCCGCTCCTGGCGCGTCTCGTTGCGTCCGTTGCCGCGGTACTTGCCGTCGGCGTAGGCCGTGTCGGCCTCTGCGTCCGGGTCGTGGCCGAGTCGGGTACGGGCTCTGTCCTGCTCCTCGTCCTGTCGGCGGGTGGCGGTGTCGTCTTCCGGCATGCTGGCTCCCTCGGGCATCCCGTCCGGTCCGGACGGGTGGCCCCCGTCCGCCCGGAAGTGGAGGACGTGCATGCGTATGACCGGTCACCGCCCGATCAAACCCCTGTTCGGTCCGCGGTCCGGGTCAGGCCTGTGGCACCTCCCCGGTCATGACGGCGCGGAAGGCCGACATGCAGGGCAGGCAGTGGCGGTCGGTGTCGCGGCCGCCTGCCGGGACGAGGGGCCGTCCGCACAGGGTGGCGGACCGGTCGCGGGCGACGACGTGCCAGACCGGGCCGGGCCCGCTGGTCGCCTCGCCGAGGTGCATCTCGTACATGTGGCCTCCCCGTCGGGTGGACTGCTCCTACGTCCACCACAGCAGGGCATCGCCCACAAGGCCTTGACGAGTGGGCCGTCCGGGTGACCCGCGGCGGCCGGGGGGAGAAAATGAAAAAACCCCGGAGCGAATTGGCTTCCGAGGGAGGGGGAGCGATATATTGAACCCTTCGCGCCTGTTTCTCGAGACGAGCGCGAAGCAGCCTTACGGGGACACTATATCGGGTCGGGAGTGGAATTGTCAACCACGGAATTCCGGAAAGAGCAGCAATTTGTCGACGGGCTCTACGCGCGCCTCGACGACCTGCGTGACCAGGCCGAACGCGCCGTGCGTGACGCACTCGCCAAAGGTGCGGGCAATGGTTTCCAAGCGCGTCTGGAGCGCGACGTCCTGGTCGCGGAGCAGTCCGGCCTGCTTTCCGCCCTGAACTCCGGAGAGAACGGCCTCTGCTTCGGCCGGCTGGAGTTCTCCGACGGCCGCGACCACCACATCGGCCGCATCGGGATCAGGCAGGACGACGCCGACCGCACCCCCCTCGTCCTGGACTGGCGGGCCGACGTCGCCCGCCCCTTCTACCTCGCCACCGGCCACCACCCGATGGGCCTGCGCCGCCGCCGGCACATCACCACCCTCGACCGCGAGGTCACCGCCCTCCACGACGAGATCCTCGACCTCGCCGACCCCGAGCGCACCGGCCTCGAAGGCGCGGACGCCGACGCCGTGCTGCTCGCCGCCCTCGACGCGGCCCGCACCGGCCGCATGCACGACATCGTCGAGACCATCCAGGCCGAGCAGGACCGCATCATCCGCTCCCCCCACCAGGGCGTCCTGGTCGTCGAGGGCGGCCCCGGCACCGGCAAGACGGCCGTCGCCCTGCACCGCGCCGCCTACCTGCTGTACGCCCGGCGCGAGCTGCTCGCCAAGCGCGGCGTCCTGATCGTCGGCCCCAACCCCGCCTTCCTCGGCTACATCGGCGAGGTCCTCCCGGCCCTGGGCGAGACCGGCGTACTCCTCGCCACCATCGGCGAGCTCTTCCCCGGGGTGCGGGCCGCGGGCACCGACAGCCCGGCCGCCGCCGAGATCAAGGGCCGCGCCGGGATGGCCGACGTCCTCGCCCGCGTCGTCGCCGACCGGCAGATCCTCCCCGAGGCGCTGCCCGCCGGAAGCGGTGAGGACAACGACCTCGTCCCCGAGCCGGCCCTGGAGATCGACCACGACGAGTACGGCACCCTGCTGCTCGACCGGACCATGGCCCACGCCGCCCGCGACCGCGCACGGTCCACGGGCCTGCCGCACAACCTGGCCCGCCCCTACTTCGCGTTCTCCGTCATCGACTCCCTGACCGACCAGCTCGCCGACCGGCTCGGCGCGGACCCGTTCGGCGGCCCGAACCTGCTCGGCGCCGACGACATCGCCCAGCTCGGCAAGGAGATCGCCACCAGCGCGGAAGTGCACGCCGCGATCGACTCCCTGTGGCCGCCGCTCACCCCGCACGCCCTCGTCGCCGACTTCCTCGCCGACCCCGCCCACCTGCCGCAGGAGGAGGCCGCGCTGATCCGGCGGCCGGTGACCGGGCCCGGCGACTGGACGCCCGCGGACATCCCCCTCCTCGACGAGGCCGCCGAACTCCTCGGCGTCGACGACAGCGCCCGGCGCGCCGCGCAGGAACGCGCCCGGCAGGAGCGGATCGAGTACGCGCAGGGCGTCCTGGACCTGTCGGCCGGGTCGGAGTCGTACGAGTTCGAGGACATGGAGAACGAGTACCTCGCAGCCCACGACATCATCGACGCCGAACGGATGGCCGAACGGCACGAGGAGGCCGACCACCGCAGCACCGCCGAACGTGCCGCCGCCGACCGCACCTGGGCCTTCGGGCACGTCATCGTGGACGAGGCGCAGGAGCTGTCCGCGATGGCGTGGCGGCTGCTGATGCGCCGCTGCCCGACCCGCTCCATGACCCTCGTCGGCGACCCCGCGCAGACCGCGGAGGAGGCCGGCTGCGGATCCTGGGCGGAGGTGCTGAAGCCGTACGTCGGCGACCGGTGGGAGCTGGTCCGGCTCGGCGTCAACTACCGCACGCCGGCCGAGATCATGGACGTCGCCGCCGCCGTGCTGCGGGCCCGCCACCCCGGCTTCGAGCCGCCGCGGTCGGTGCGGTCCACCGGGCGCCGGCCCTGGCTGCGGCGCGTCGGCGGGGACGGGGCCGGCGGGCCTGCGGACCTGGCCGAGCAGGTCGCGGAGGCGGTGCGGCGGGGTACGCCCGCCGAGGGCCGGCTCGCGGTGATCGCCCCGCGGGCGCTGCACGCGGCCGTCGCGGACCGCGTGCCCGGGGTGCGGGCCGGGGCGGAACCCGACCTCACCCGCAGGGTGGTGCTGCTGGATCCCCGGCAGGCCAAGGGGCTGGAGTTCGACTCGGTGGTCGTCGTGGAGCCGGCCGACTTCGCGCCGAGCGACCTCTACGTCGCCCTGACGCGCGCCACGCAGAGCCTCGGGGTGATCCACGGCGGGCGGCTGCCCGAGGGGATGGCGGAGGCCCTGGACGCGGTGGGCTAGGCGGTGGG
>NZ_RPSE01000351.1:0-6836 GCF_003949955.1 Streptomyces sp. WAC05292 | reverse complement strand
GCCCCCACCGGCCCCCGCGGGGCCGCCAGAGCGATCGGGCGGCCGAAGGAGCCGTGGCGTGCGATCTCCGTGACCGTCCGCCGCAGCGCCTCCTGGAACGCGGCCATGGTGTGGCGCGCCGCCGGGGTGTCCACGTAGATCGAGTTCATGTGGAGCCCGTCGGCGTCGCGCTGGAACCAGGAGCACACGCCGTTCGCACGCGCCGACCAGACGTGAGACGCGGGCCGCCAGTCGGCGTGCCGCTCGGCGCCGGGGCACTTGCGCATGTCGATGTACGAGAAGAAGTTCACGGGGTAGGGCCACGACCGGGCCGCGAACTCCTCCGGCGCCAGCAGCTCCCAGGCCCGGACGAACGGCACGTCGATGTGGTCCATCATCGCGCCGAACCCGGCCCGCACCCCCGCCACGACTTCCGCGAACCCCCGCCCGGGCGAGGCGTCGAACTCGATCGGCATGGTGTTCACGAACCAGCCCACCGACTGCGACCAGCCCGACCGCCCGCGCTCGCTCACCGGCATGAACCCCCGGTACACGCCCGGCCCCCCCGCGTCCCGCAGGCACACGGCCACCGCTGCCAGCACCCCCATGAAGGCCTTCCCGCCGGCCTCCCGGCACGCCTTGTCGAAGACCTCCGTCTCGGCCGCGTCCAGCAGCGGCGACGCCTCGTTCACGATGGGGTACATCAGGCCCGGCTCCACGCCCAGTTCGAGGGGGAACCGGGGGAAGAACTCGCCCCCGCCGCGGGCGATGAAGTCCTTCCAGTAGCCGAGCCGCGCGTCGCCGGCGTCGAAGGAGAGGTAGCGGCGGCGCTGCTCCTCCGCGAAGTCCAGGTAGCTGGGTGCCGACTGCTCGTCGAGCTGCTCGCCCCGGCGCAGCGCCTCGTACGCGTCCTGCACCTCCCGCACCACGATCGGCATGGACAGGCCGTCGCACACGATGTGGTCGAAGGCGAGGTAGACGGTCGCCGAGCCGGGGCGCAGGACCGCGCCCATCGTGAACAGCGGCCAGGCCAGGGTGTCGATGCTCCGCTTGAACCGTTCGGAGAGGAAGCCGACCAGCTCAGGAGCCGAGTCGAAGGACGCGACGGGGTGGACGGCGAGGGCGAGTTCGGCCGGCGGGATCGGCTCGCACGCCAACTCGCCGGCCAGCCGCCGGAACTCGCACCGCAGCACCTCGTGCCGCCGGACGAAGGCGAGGAGGGCCCGTGTCATCGCCTGCTCGTCGAGGTCCTCGGATACCTCGAAGGTGACCGCCAGCCAGGAGGCGACGGGATCGTCGGCGCCGCGGCTCTCCTCCGCGACGGTGAAGTGCTTGTCCTGGTTGAAGGACGCCCTCCTGCCCTCTGTCTCCGCGGCCGGCCCCGGCCCTGCCGTGGACCGCAACCGCCATTCGACGACCCGGCCCGGTGCCATGCCGTGCATCTCCAGAGGAAACTGCCGCATTCCGTCATCCCTTCGCCCCCCAGTGTCAACCCCTTGGGGCTAACGACACCCGGGCCGCGGAAGTGACGGGGCGGCGGCGGCCCCGGTGCCGGGGGCAACGTCCGGCCCGGCCCGCTCGGCCTGCGCGACGAGCCGCTCCACCACCGCCGCCGGGAGCGCCGCATGGCCGGCCGCGGCCTCCGCCACCTCCGCGTGCGGAGAGTCCAGCAGCCCGGCCACCACGGCCGCGGGCAGGGCCGGGTGGGCGGCGGCGTCCCCCCGGGCCCGCGGGTCCTCGAGGCACACCAGCAGCGCCGGGAGCGTCGCGTTCGGGTGGAGGGCGATCGCGCGGAGCGCCCGCCGAACCGGCGGATCGAGCCGGGCCAGCTCCTCCAGCAGGTCTTCCGGGGCCCGGGGGTTCGCGGCGACCCGCGCGCAGACCTGAACCCCGTGCCGCGCCACCATCGTGCGCAACTGCTCCGCGGACAGGCCCGGGTGCGGGGCAGCGGCCTTGGCCACCGCGGCGTCCGCGTCCCCGGCCAGGGCGTCCCGCAGCGGGGCGGGCAGGTCGTGCCGCTCGGCGATCAGCGTGCGCACCGCCGCCGGGGCGGAGGCGGCCGCGCGGGCGAGGTCGCCCGGGTCCGCGGCGAGGACGGACGGCAGCAGTACCGGGCCGATGCGCACCGCGGAGGCCACCTCTCCCAGGACGTCGAGCGGCAGCCCGGGGTGGCGCGCCAAGGCGCGCAGCAGGTCCGGGTCGTCGCGGCGTGCCGCCAGGGCGCGGATCAGGGGCGCCCCGACAGCCGGGTTCCCGGCGACCGCGCAGCGGACCGCGGGGGCCGGGTCCGTGCCGAGGCGCGCGTACGCCTCCTGCGACAGGCCGGCCCGTTCGGCGAGGGCACACCGGACCAGGACGGACGGGTGGCCGGCCAGCTGCGCCGCGATCGCCGCCGGGGTCGCCGGATTGCGAGCGGCCCGCTCCAGGATGTCGTGGACGGCGGACTCGTGCGCCCCGGAGCAGCGGGCGCGGGCGGGCGGTTCGCACGGGGCGGGAGCCTCTCCGCGGCGGCACACGGGGCAGGACCGGATCGGCGGGAGCCCCTCGCCGGTGACGAGAGCGGCGAGCACCTCCGGCGGGGTGGCTTCGTTGAGCGCGGCGGCCGATCGGACCTCGGCGTCGGGGTGCGAGGCCAGCCGGGCGGCGACCGCCGGATCCGCCGTCCACAGCGCGAACTCGGCGGCGACGCCCGGGTCCGGGTCGGCGGCCAGCACCTCCGCGACGTCGGACGGCAGCCCCGGGCAGGACGCCAGCCGCCACCGGACCTCCCGGTCGGGGGAGGCCGCCAGGAGCCGGGCCCACCCGGGGCGGCCGGAACCCTCCTCCAGCAGGGCAAGCGCCGCGCGCGGCCGGACGGCCGGATCCGCGTCGTCGGGGGAGAGCAGCCCGGAACGGGCGAGTACCACCGCGGTGTCCGCGTCGGCCTCGGCGAGGGCGCGCACCCGATCCGGGCCGAGGTCGCTGCGGTCGCAGAGCGTCCAGGCCAACTCCCGCCCGGCAGCGCGGTCGCCGCCCGGCCCCAACCCGGCGACGGCGATCGCCACCAGCCGGTCGAGGAGGCCGGAGGGGAGGTCGGCCCGGGCCGCGACGGCGGGGAGCAGACGACGGCTCATCCCACGGCCCCCTCAGCCTCTTCGGGAGCTGGGGCGCCCGTGGCATCCATGACCCGCACAGCCCCCGTGGCCCCCGCGGAGCCTGTGGCTCCTGTGGTGCTGGTGGCTCTCGTGGCCGGCGTGGTGCCCGCGGCCCCCGTGCCGGCCGGGTTGCCGGCGGTCCCCGTAGCGCCCGCGGCGCTCGCGGTACCCGCGGCCTCCGCGGCGCCCCTGGCGCTCGCAGGCCCCGGTGCCCCCGCGGCCGGTTCCGCCGCCGCGCGGAGGGCGGCCGCCAGCGCCTGCGCGTACGGCTGCGCCCGGCGCCGGACCGGCCCGAGCAGGCCGATGTGCCGGGGCGGGACGGGCGGCTCGACCCGTACGGCGGTGCATCCGGCGGGCGGGGCCAGGCACACCCGGGGGACCAGGGCGACGCCCACCCCGGCGCCGACCAGCGTCTGGGCGAAGAAGTAGTCCGTGGTGGAGGCCGCCACCCGCAGCTCGAACCCGGCCTGCTCCGCGTACCGGCGCAGGAACGCCTCCGTCCGCAGACAGCCCACCACCCAGCGGGCGCCGCCGAGTTCGTCGGGGCCGAGGGCCTCCCGCCCGGCCAGCGGGTGCCCGGGCGGCAGGACCAGCCACAGCGGGTCGTCCAGCAGCGGCGTCCAGGCGACGCCCGGCGGCAGGGGCAGCGGGCCGTCGAAGGCGTACGCCACCGCCAGGTCGGCCGCGCCGCCGCGGACCATCGCGAGCGCGGCTTCCGGTTCGGCCTCCAGCACCGTCAGCTCGACCTCCGGGTGCGCGGCCACGAACCGGGGGAGCGCCTCCGGCAGGAGGTGCCGGCCGCCGCTGGTGAAGGTGGCGAGCGTCAGCCGCTGCCGCACCGCGGCCAGCCGGTCGATGGCATGCCGGACCTGGTCGAGCTCCGCGGAGATCGTCTCGGCCGCCTCCACGAGCAGCCGCCCCGCCTCGGTCAGCGTCACCCCGCGGGGGCTGCGCACCGCCACCGGGTGGCCGACGCTCCGCTCCAGGGCGGCGACGTGCTGGGACACCGCCGACGGGGTCAGCAGCAGGGCCGCGGCCGCCCGGTTGAAGCTGCCGTGCTCGGCCACCGCCCGCAGGACACGCAACCGGTGCACATCGAGCATGCAGTTTTCCTTACGGGATGATCAGCGGATCGTCGGTTCTCCGGCGGACCCTATCCCGGCAGAGTCGGGGCCATGAAGCGGATTCTCGTCATCGGCGGCAGCCGGTACTTCGGAAAGCACCTGGTCGGCGGCCTGCTGGAAGCCGGCCACCAGGTCTTCGTCCTCAACCGCGGCACCACCGCCCCGCCGCCCGGCGCCCTCCACCTCGTCGCCGACCGCGACGACGCCCGCGGCCTCGCCGCCGCACTCGGCCCGCACACCTTCGACGCCGTCGTCGACCAGGTCTGCTACACGCCCCTCCAGGCGGCGGTCGCCCGCCGCGTGTTCGCGGGGCGGGCCGCCCGTTACGTCATGACCTCCACGATGGAGGTGTACGACCCGGCACCCCCGACCGCCGAAGCCCGCGCCTACGCCGACGGCAAGCGGCACGCCGAAGCCGTCCTCGCCCGCCCGGAACCGGACGGGACGGCGGCGCCCTTCGCCTTCGCCGCGGTCCGCACCGCGCACGTCCTCGGCGGCGGACGCGAGGAGTTCACCGGGCGGCTCGCCCACTACGTCGCGCGGATCGGCGCCGGCGAACCCGTCGCCGTGCACCGCGCCCCGTACGCCACCTCGTTCGTCCACCACCGCGAGATCGCCCGCTTCCTGCACTGGGCGGCGGAGCAGGAATTCACCGGAACGGTGGACGCCGCCTCCCACGGTTCCCTCGACGTCCTCGCCCTGTGCGACGCGGTCGCCGCCCGGGTGGGACGCGCCCCCCGCCTCCGGGTCGTGGCGCCCGGGGAGCCGGCCTCACCCTTCTCCTACGACCGCGCCTACGCCCTCGACAACAGCCGCGCGGCCGCCCTCGGCTTCCCCTTCGAGCAGGTCGCGGACTGGCTCCCGCAGGCCGTCGCCGAGGCTCAGGCGGCCATGCCGAGCAGCTCCAGCACGCCGTCGGCGTAGGCCGCCGACACCGAGCCGGGCCGGTCCACCGCCTCCCTGCGCAGCGAGTCCGCGGCACGCCGCACGAACGCGGCGCACTGCCCGTACAGGCCCGCCTCGTACGCCGACCCGTCGTCCTCCGCGCCCAGCATCGCCAGCAGCGTCCACAGCAGCGCCTCGCGGGTCGCCTGCCGGGGCGGGCCCGCCGACCACACCGCCATCAGCACCCCGCACACCGCGGGGGCCGGCGGGCGCAGCACCCCCGCCAGGAAGGCGTGCCCTTCGAGTGCGCGGAACGCGGAGGGGTGCCCCTCGGCGGCGTTCCACAGGGTGTCCACCAGATGCCCGGCGCCGCGGCCGCACCCGCAGGCGGCGGAATCCCAGTCATGCCGGGAGATTTCGGCCACGACGGTGTCGGGCACCAGCGGGCTGCTGCGCGGGTTGTCCGTCCCTCTCATGGCAGCAGTATGGGGATGCCGTCGGACAGCCGGACAGGGGACCCCCGCGGACCGGAACGTCCGGCACCGGCCCACCCGCCCACAGGGTTCAGGCCGGTGGCCGGAACCGGAACACCGGGGCCGTCGTCTGAGACCCCGTGTGGATGAAAAGCCGGATACCGGCCCTGCTCCTGGCCCTGCTCGCGACCCAGGCGGCCTCGCTGATCAGCCCCGCGTACGCCTGCGGCTGCGGGGCGATGATCCCGGACGGCGGCTCCCGCATCGGCGTCGAGCGCGAGACGTCCGTGGTCCGCTGGGACGGCCGCACCGAGCAGATCGTGATGCGGTTCACCGTCGGCGGGAACGCGCGCCGCGCCGCATGGATCATGCCGGTGCCGACCCGGGCGACGGTCGACCTCGCGGACGCCGGGATGTTCGCGGAACTCTCGCGGCTGACCGCGCCCGAGCGCCGCACCCGGTACCACTTCCTGCCGCGCAGCGGCGACTGGCCGTTCGACTCGGCCGACGGCGCCACCGCCGGCGCCGCGCCGGGGGCCGGCGCGCCGGCGGTCGGCGTCGTCGGCCGCGAACGGCTCGGCGCCTTCGACGTCGCCCGCCTGACCGCCACCGACCCGGCCGCCCTGCGCGGCTGGCTGGAGGCCAACGGCTTCTCCCTGCCCGGCACGCTCACCACCGAGGTGAAGCCGTACGTCGACCAGGGCTGGGAGTACGTCGCCGTACGGCTCGCCCCGCAGGACGGGAACGAGCCCCTGCGCGGCAACCTGGACCCGCTGCGGATCCGCTTCGACAGCGACCGCCTCGTCTACCCGATGCGGCTGTCGCGGATGGCCGAGACGCCGCAGACGCTGGGCCTGTACGTCCTCGCGGACCACCGGATGGAACCGGCGTCGGCGATCGGCGGGGCCGAACCGGAGGTCACCTTCGCCGGGCGGATCACCCCGCAGCAGCCGCTCGCCTCCCTCACGGACGGCAAGGAGGCGTTCCTGACGGCGATCGAGCAGCGGTTCCCCCACCCCGCCCGCATCGACGGCGACCACGAACTGCGCGCCACCGCCGCCGACCTCGAGGAGCCTGTCCCGGTACACCACCCGGCGGTACGGGGTGTCGGCGGCGTCCCCGCCTGGCTGCTGGTTCTCGGGGCGGCCCTGGCGACCGCCGCGGCAGCCGCTGCGACCCGGCTCCGCCGCCGCGCCGCCCGCACCGCGCCGCCCGCGTAGGGGGACGGGGGCGTACTAGCG
>NZ_RPSE01000350.1:0-6840 GCF_003949955.1 Streptomyces sp. WAC05292 | reverse complement strand
GGGTGACGGGGCAAGCGCGTACACCGCCTCGGCCCGGACCCCCGTAGGGGCCTCGGACCCGCCCCCGTGGTGCGATCACTCGTTCGAGTCATTGCCTTCGGTCACCGGAGTCGGGCAATCTACCGAATGATCGGTCGGTTCCACGGCTCACGACGGGGTGAGGGCAGATGGCGATGCACGAGGACTTGCGGG
Organism: Streptomyces sp. WAC05292; assembly: GCF_003949955.1. Classification (NCBI taxonomy): domain Bacteria; kingdom Bacillati; phylum Actinomycetota; class Actinomycetes; order Kitasatosporales; family Streptomycetaceae; genus Streptomyces; species Streptomyces sp. WAC05292. The sequence continues at coordinate 6,648 of NZ_RPSE01000350.1, read as the reverse complement.
ACGAGGGCGAGCGGCTCGGCGCGGCGGAGTTGGCCGCGCTCCAGTCGGAGCGGCTGCGCACCACCCTGCGCCGGGCGTACGAGCGGGTGCCGTTCTACCGGCAGGCCTTCGACAAGGCGGGCGTGCACCCGGACGACTGCCGCTCCCTCGCGGACCTGGCGCGCTTCCCGTTCACCACGAAGGCGGACCTGCGCGACCAGTACCCGTTCGGGATGTTCGCGGTGCCGCGCGGCGAGGTGCGCCGCATCCACGCCTCCAGCGGCACGACGGGCCGGCCGACGGTGGTCGGGTACAGCGAGCGGGACCTCTCCACCTGGGCGGATGTCGTGGCCCGTTCGATACGCGCGGCCGGCGGCCGCCCGGGCCAGATCGTGCACGTGGCGTACGGGTACGGCCTGTTCACGGGCGGGCTCGGGGCGCACTACGGCGCGGAGCGGCTGGGCTGCACCGTGGTGCCCGCGTCCGGCGGGATGACGGACCGCCAAGTGCGCCTGATCCAGGACTTCCGGCCGGAGGTCGTCATGGTGACCCCCTCCTACATGCTGACGCTGATCGACGAGATGGAGCGGCAGGGCATCGACCCGCGGTCCACTTCGCTGCGGACGGGCATCTTCGGGGCCGAGCCGTGGACGGAGGCCATGCGGCGGGAGATCGAGGACCGGCTGGGCATCGACGCCGTGGACATCTACGGCCTGTCGGAGGTGATCGGCCCGGGCGTGGCGCAGGAGTTCGCCGAGACCAAGGACGGCCTGCACGTGTGGGAGGACCACTTCTACCCGGAGGTGGTGGACCCGCTGACGGGTGAGCCGCTGCCGGAGGGGGAGCCGGGGGAGCTGGTGTTCACGTCGCTGACGAAGGAGGCCATGCCGGTCGTCCGCTACCGCACGCGCGACCTGACCCGGCTGCTGCCGGGCACGGCCCGGCCGGCGTTCCGGCGCATGGAGCGGGTGACCGGCCGCAGCGACGACATGATCATCCTGCGCGGTGTGAACCTGTACCCGACGCAGATCGAGGAGATCCTGCTGCGGATGCCGGGCCTGGCCCCGCACTTCCAGCTGCGGCTGACGCGGGAAGGCCGGCTGGACGTACTGACGGTGCGGGTGGAGGCGCGCCGGGAGGCGGGCGCCCGCCTGCGGGAGGAATCGGCGGCCGCCGTCGTCCGGGCGGTCAAGGAGGGCATCGGGGTGACGGTGGAGGTGGAGGTCGTCGACCCGGAGACGCTGGAGCGGTCGGTGGGGAAGATCAGACGGGTGGCGGACCTGCGCGGCGACCGGTGACGGTCAGGTCCGGCGGGCGCGCGGGCGGAGGCACCCGTTCGGTCCTACTTCGGCCGGGCGTCCGGGAGCCCCCGGGCCCGTCCGGGTAGTCCATGAGGCGTGACCCACACGCTCCGACGGCTCCACGACCGGATCATGGCCTCCCACATCGGGCTGGCCTGGAGCCGGGGCCGGGAGATGGAGCTGATGCACCGGGCCATGGGCTTCGCCGCCCTGGGGTTCCTGACCCTGGTGCCGCTGCTGGTCGTCGTGGCGGCGGCCGCGCCCGGCTCCGGCTCCGGCTTCGGGCGCTGGCTGGGGCAGGCCCTCGGAGTGAGCGTGTCCTCGCGGGCCCGTGTGGAGATGCTTTTCGGCGCGGCCGACCTGGCGCTGGAGCGGACGACCGCGTTCGGCCTCGCGGCCCTCGCGGTGTTCGGGCTCACCTTCGGCTGGGCCGTGCAGCGGGGTTACGAGAAGGTGTGGGACCTGCCGACGGCCCGCTGGCACACCATGTGGCGGCACGTCGTGTGGCTCGCCCTGCTCGTCGGGTACCTCGCCCTGCTCGTCGGGATGCCCACCGCGCAGGGCGCCACCGCCGCCCTCACCGCGGCGGGTGACCTCGCCGGAACCTGCCTGTTCTTCTGGGGTTCCCAGCGGCTGCTGCTGGGCGGGCGGGTCCGCTGGCGGGCCCTGCTGCCCGGAGCGGTGGCGACCAGCCTCGGGCTGCTGGGCCTGCGGATCTTCTCCCAGCTGGTGTTCTCCCCGCTGATCGCCTCCAACGCCGTCACGTACGGGCCGTTCGGCACCCTGCTGGTCGTCCAGTCCTGGCTCGTGGGCGTCGGGTTCGTCGTCTTCGGCGGCGGCCTGGTGGGCCGGTTGGCCCACGAGCAGCTGACCCGCCGCCGCCTCGGCCACACACACCGGCCGATCGACTGACCGCACACCGCCCGCCGCGGCCGCGCCTCGGCAGGGGGAGCGAGGCGGGAGGTCAGCGGTCGCCGGAGGGGGCGTACCGGTCGCGGAGTTCGCGCTTGAGGATCTTGCCGCTGGCGTTGCGGGGCAGGGCCTGCGCGAACAGGACCCGTTTGGGCGCCTTGAAGTGGGCCAGCCGCTCGCGGGCCCACGCGAGCAGCTCCGCCTCCGTCACGTCCCCGCGGGGCACCACGACGGCGGTGACCGCCTCGATCCACCGCGGGTCCGGCAGCCCCACGACCGCCGCCTCCGCCACCGCGGGGTGGGTGTAGAGGACGTCCTCGACCTGCCGGGAGGCGACGAGCACGCCTCCCGAGTTGATGACGTCCTTGACCCGGTCGACGACGGTGAAGTACCCCTCCGCGTCACGTACGGCCAGGTCACCGGAGCGGAACCAGCCGTCCCGGAACGCCTGCCGGGAGGCTTCGGGGTCGTTCCAGTACCCCCGGCAGAGCTGCGGGGAGCGGTAGACGACCTCTCCGGCCGTGCCGTCGGGGACGTCCGCGCCGTGCTCGTCGACGACCTTGGCCCGGACGTGCTTGACCGGTTTGCCGCACGACGCCATGCGCCCGTCGTGCTCGTCGGGTGCGAGCACCGTGGCCAGCGGACCGATCTCGCTCTGCCCGAAGCAGTTGTAGAAGCCGAGGCGGGGCAGGCGGGCCCGCAGCCGCTCCAGGACGGGCACCGGCATGACCGAGGCGCCGTAGTAGGCCTTGCGCAGGGCGCTCAGGTCGCGCCGCTCGAACTCCGGGTGGTTCGCGAAGCCGATCCACACCGTCGGCGGCGCGAAGAAGCTGTCCGCGCGCCCGGCCTCGACCAGCGCGAAGACCGCCTCGGGCACGGGGGCGTCCAGGATCGTGTTGCGGGCGCCCACCGCCAGGGAGGGCAGCAGGAAGACGTGCATCTGCGCCGAGTGGTACAGCGGCAGCGAGTGCACCGGCAGGTCCGCCGGGTCGAGGTCCAGCGCTTCGATCGCGCTCTCGTACGCGTGCGCGAGTGCCCGGTGCGTCATCACCGCGCCCTTGGGCAGGGCGGTGGTGCCGGAGGTGTACAGCAGCTGCACGACGGCGTCCGGGTCGCCCGCCGCCTCGAAGGGCTGCGGGTGGGACAGTGCGTCGAGGAAGGAGCCGGGGGCGTCCCGCAGCGGCCGCACGGCGCGTGCGCCGGGGATCCGGCCGGCCAGGTCCGGGTCGGCGAGGACGAGCGAGGCGGTGCAGTCGTCGAGGATGTGCGCCAGGTCGGCGCCGGTGAGGTTCTGGTTGACCGGGACGTGCACGAGGCCCGCCCGGGCGCAGGAGAGGAAGGCGACCAGGTAGGCGTCGCAGTTGTGGGCGAAGGCCGCGACCCGGTCGCCCGGCGCGAGCCCGTACCGGCCGCGCAGGACGGCGGCGCCGGTGGTGACGGCCGCGTCGAGTGCCGCGTAGGTCCAGGTCCGGTCGCGGTAGCGGACCGCCTCGCGATCGGGGAAGCGGCGGGCGGCGGCGCGCACCAGCCCGTCGACGGTGTGGTCGCGCACCGGCAGCGCGCCGTGCGGGGCTGCGCCGTGTTCCTCGCGTGCAGCGGTCATGCGACCGATCGTGACACAACGTCAGCCGCGGTGCACCGGTGCGGTGCGCGGTCAGGGGCTGACGGCGAGGAAGAGGTAGGCGGCCAGGAGGACCAGGTGGACGCCGCCCTGGAGGAGCGTCGCCCTGCCGGGCACGATGGTGAGGGCGCCGACGACGACCGTCAGGGCGAGCAGGACCATGTGGACCGCGCCGAGGCCGAGGAGCAGCGGCCCCGACAGCCACAGCGACGCCAGCGCGATCGCCGGGATGGTCAGGCCGATGCTGGCGAGGGCGGAGCCGTACGCGAGGTTGAGGCTGGTCTGGACGCGGTCGCGGCGCGCCGCCCGCACGGCGGCGAGCGTCTCGGGGAGCAGGACGAGCAGGGCGATGACGACGCCGACGACGGCCTGCGGCATCCCGGCCTTGGCGACGCCGGCCTCGATGGCGGGCGAGACGGCCTTGGCGTCGCCGACGACCGCGGCCAGCGCGACGACGAGCAGGCCGAGGCTGAACAGGGCAGCGGGCGTGGTGGGCGGTGCGGCGTGGCCCTCGTCACCGCCGCCGTCGGGGTCGGCGGTGACGGGGAGGAAGTAGTCGCGGTGGCGGACGGTCTGGACGGCGATGAACAGCCCGTACAGGGCGAGGGAGGCCACGGCGGCGAAGATGAGCTGCGCGGCCGAGAACTCCGGGCCGGGCTTGCTGGTGGTGAAGGTGGGCAGGACGAGGCTGAGGGTGGCGAGGGTCGCGACCGTGGCGAGGGCGGCGCCCGACCCCTCCGCGTTGAAGACGGCGACGCGGTTGCGGAGCGCGCCGACGAGCAGGGACAGGCCTGCGATGCCGTTGCAGGTGATCATGACGGCCGCGAAGACGGTGTCCCGGGCGAGGGAAGCGGTCTTGTCGCCGCCGTCGGCCATCAGGGTGACGACGAGGGCCACTTCGATGACGGTGACGGCGACGGCGAGGACGAGGGACCCGAAGGGCTCGCCCACCCGGTGGGCGACGACCTCCGCGTGGTGCACGGCTGCGAGCACCGCCCCCGCCAGGCACAGCGCGACGAGGACCACCACGGCGCCGGGCAGCTCCCGCCCCCAGCTGAACGCCAGGGCGATGACCGCGGCGACGGGCACCAGAACGGTCCAGTCGAGGAGGGGAAACTTGCGGGCTGCCGAACTCATACCCCAAAACTGCCATGCCAGGACCTTCCGCAAGGAAAGGCACGAACGTTTCGAGGCAAGGGAAACACCCTGATTCCCGGCACCGCCCCTTGCGGCCCTCGAACGCCCGCCGCACGCCCCGCGCCCACCGGACGCGCCGGATGGCGCGCCGTCCCGATGCCCGGCGGGGCGGTCGGCGCGGTGGTCACAGCGGGCGGTCGCGGCCCTGCCAGTACGGGGCGCGCAGGTGGCGCTTGTAGAGCTTGCCGTTGGGGTCGCGGGGCATTTCCGCGGTGAAGTCGACGGTCCTGGGGCGTTTGAAGGCCGCCAGCCGGCCCGCGCAGTGGGCGAGGATGTCGGCCGCGAGCGCCTCCCCCGGCTCGTGCCCTTCGGCGGGCTCGACGACCGCTTTGACCTCCTCGCCCCAGTCGGCGTGCGGGATGCCGAAGGCGGCGGCGTCGGCAACGGCCGGGTGGGACAGCAGGACGGACTCGATCTCGGCGGGGTAGATGTTGACCCCGCCCGAGATGATCAAGTCGATCTTGCGGTCGCGGAGGAACAGGAAGCCGTCCTCGTCGAGCACGCCGAGGTCCCCGACGGTGAAGAAGTCGCCGATGCGGTTCCCGCGGGTCTTCTCCTCGTCCCCGTGGTAGCTGAACCCGCCGGTGCTCATCTTCATGTAGACGGTGCCGAGCCGCCCCGGCGGCAGCCGGTTGCCGTCGTCGTCGAAGACGGCGAGCTCGCTGATGGGCCAGGCCCTGCCGACCGTACCGGGCTTCTTCAGCCAGTCCTCGGCCGTGGCGAACGCGCCGCCGCCCTCGCTGGCCGCGTAGTACTCCTCCACGCAGTGGCCCCACCACTCGATCATGGCCCGCTTGACGTGGTCGGGGCAGGGCGCGGCGCCGTGGACGGCATGCCGCATGGAGCTCACGTCGTACGCCGAGCGGACCTCCTCCGGGAGGGCGAGGAGGCGGTGGAACTGGGTGGGGACCATGTGGGTGTGGGTGCAGCGGTGGGTTTGGATCAGGCGGAGCATCTCCTGCGGCGTCCACTTGTCCATCAGCACCAGCGGGTGCCCGATGTGCAGGGAGGCGCCGGCGAACTGGAGGACGGCCGTGTGGTAGAGGGGCGAGCACACGAGGTGGACGTTGCCGTCGAAGGGGCGGATCCCGAAGATGCCGAGGAAGCCGCCGAGGTGGGCCTCCTCCGGCGCCCGTCCGGGCAGGGGGCGGCGGATGCCGCGGGGGCGGCCGGTGGTGCCGGAGGTGTAGTTCATGACCCAGCCGAGGGTGCGGTCGGCGGGGGGTGTCGGGGGGTGGCCGTCGAGGAGTTCGGCGTACGGGCGGAAGCCGGGCACCGCCCCGACGGCGTAGCGGTGGCTCGCGGGCAGGCCGGCCTCGTCGGCGGCGGCCGCGGCGGCGTCCGCGAAGCGCTCGTGGGCGAGGAGGACCTTGGCGCCGGAGTCGGCGGTGATGTGGGCGATCTCGGGGCCGACGAGGTGGTGGTTGACGGGGACGAGGTAGAAGCCGGCCTGGGAGGCGGCGAGGTAGGCGGTGAGGAACTCGGGGCCGTTCGGCAGGACGGCGGCGAAGGCGTCGCCGCGTGCGAGGCCGGCGGCGCGCAGGCCGTGGACGAGCCGGTTGGCGTCCGCGTGGAGCCGGCCGGCGGTCCACTCCTCGCCGCCGGGGGCGACCAGGACGGTGCGCGCGGGGTCGGCCG
>NZ_RPSE01000034.1:0-31447 GCF_003949955.1 Streptomyces sp. WAC05292 | reverse complement strand
GCCCCCGTCCACCCGCTCGCGCCCCGCCAACAGCCACCACTCCCCAGGTGGCCGCGGAACACGAGCCGGACGGGGGCCGCCGCCGTCGGGGCCCATGCCGGCCGCACGGCTACATCCGGGCGGGGGCCTTCTGGTCCCGGGCGACCACCACGCCGTCGTTGACCAGATGCGTCTCCGTGTCCCGTTCCCCGTCCTCGACGTACAGCTCGAAGTTCTCCAACTCGTTCGTGAGCTCCTGGACCACGTCGTCCACGTCCACCGGCGGACCGTCCTGCCGCAGCAACTTGATCGTGATCGTGAAGGTGACAGGCTTGGGCATGACGGGCTCCTCAACGTGCGGTCGAACTGCATGAAGGGTTGGCCAACCCGCTGACGATGAGCGTAGGAGCGGCCCCGACCAGCGCCAACCTGCCCCAGAACAGCTTGAGAGCGCCCCCGCAGCGCCCTGCGCGCCCCCACGGCGCCGAACTGCTCTCCGGGCACTCACCGCGGCGCCGACCGAGGCCGTTCGAACCCCCGCCTTCTTCGGCTTCGGCACCACAACCCGCAAGGTCTCGGTTCCATAACGGCTCGTCAGCGGGCTGGCCCGGGACGCAAGCAGCCGCGGCACCGCACGGTGCGCCCCATGGACGCCCCGACCACCCTCACGCCCGTCGTGGCCGCCGCCCACGCCTCCAAGGAGCAGCGCCAGGGCGTCCGGTCCTCCGACGCCGCCAGCATCGCCGACATGCTGCTGCGGGCCCCGGTGCCCGTACGCCGCGCAGCGATCAAGACCCTCGACAGCGCCGACCTGTCCCACGTCCTCACCGAGGTCGAGCGCGAGACCGGCACCATGTTCGGCCTCTGGCAGGACACACCGTCCGGGTTCATCGAGGACGTCCTCGGGGAGTCGATCTGGTCGAAGCAGCGCGAGATCGTGGACGCCGTCCCACTCCACAAGCGCGTGGCCTGCCCCGCGGGCTTCGGCGTCGGAAAGACCTGGATCGCCGGCCGCCTGGTCGCGTGGGCCGGAGCCGTGAACCCGCCCGGCACCATGGTCATCGTCACCACGGCGACCCGATTCCGGCAGGTCCGCAACCAGCTCTGGCCGCACATCAGGCGGACGGTCGCTCGCGCAGGCTTGCCCGGATGGTGCGACACCACCCAGTGGAAGATCCCCGACGCCTACGGCAACGACGTCGTCGTCGCGTACGGCTTCACCGCCCCGGAGAACGACGAGGCGGCCATGCAGGGTATCCACGGCACGCCGAAGCTCCTGATCATCGTGGACGAGGCCGGCGGTATCGCCCGCACGATCGGCAACGGCACCAACAACCTCCTCACCGGCGACGCCCGCATGCTCGCCATCGGCAACCCGCCGGCCGACGACCCGCGCAGTTGGTTTGAGGGCCTGTGCGAAGAAGGCGACGACCCCGAAGAGCCGACCACCGTCACCGTGCCCATCGCCACCTTCGACTCCCCCGCGATCACCCGCGAGCGCGTCCCGTACTGCAACGACTGCCCTGCGGGCGTGCCCAAGCACTCCCTCGCGATCCACCTCCCGGACATGGACTGGGTCAACCGCACGATCCGCGAGTACGGGGAGGACCACCCGTACGTCCAGGCCAAGGTGTACGCCCGCTTCCCCAAGGGCGGCGGCGGCAAGGTCATCCCGATCACGTGGGTGGAGGACGCCCAGCAGAACCCGGACCCCACCGGGCCCGGTTGGGTCCGCCTCTGCGACCTCGGCCTGGCGGGCGAGACCGCCACGCACACCGTCCGCCGCGGCTCCTGGGTCCGCCTCGGCGTGGACGTCGCCGCGGACGGTGGCGATGAATTCACGATCTACAGGGTGGTCGGCGACGCCGTCGAACATCGCCACCACTCCAGCGGCGCCGCGAACGACAACCAGGTCACTGTCGCCAAGAAGATCCTCGAAGAGGTACACGCCGCCGAGCGCCTGGCGCAGGCCCTCGGCTCCACCGCCAAGGTCCACGTCAAGATCGACAAGAACGGCCTCGGCCACGGAGCGGTGAGCATGCTCTCCGTGTGGGGCGACAACGGCAAGCACGACTCGGAGATCATCGGGGTCATGGTCTCCGAGTCCCCCGACCGGGACGACCCCGGCGCCGTGATGCGCCCCTACCGCAAGCGCGACGAGATGTGGCTCGCCGGCCGCGCCCTCCTCCAGCCCGACCCCGCCACCGGCACCGGCCGCCTCCGCATCCGCGTCGACCGCCAAGCGGGCATCCAGCTCACCACCCCCAACCTCGGCAACAACAGCGGCGGCTTCGCCGTCGTGGAGTCCAAGAAGCTGATGAAGGCCCGCGGGATGAAGTCACCGGACCGCGCGGAGGGCATCCTCCTGGCCCTCTACGAGCCCCACGTCCGCCGTCGCGGCCTCATCGCATGACGCCCCCAGTAGGGTGACTACATGCCGGTCCCCCGCATCGAAGTCGTCAGCCAGCTGCCCACCGACGCCGCGTACATCCGCACCGGCGACACCCAGGTGGTGTACGTACGCCACCTGCCCTTCGCCGATGCAGTTCGCCAGGTGCACAACGTGCTGCCGGGCCTCTCGCTGGAAGAAGCTGAGCAGGCGCTGCGCGACCAGTGCCCAGAGCTGGCCCCCTGAGCACCATGGCCGACTACACCCACCTCGTGGCCGCCGCGGCGCACGCCGCCGGCCCCTGCCCGGAAGGACAGGAAGCCACCTGGCAGGCCCGCGTCCGGGACCTGGCCGTCGAGCTGGCCTTCACCGCCCGGGAGGTCGACCAGGCGATGAAGACCCTGGACGAGACCCACCCCTTCTCGGCCTACCTGGAGAAGATCGAGATCGAACCGACGAGCCGGCGCGGCCTGCTGACGCTGCGCCCGCCCGGCGGCGGCACCGAGACGATCCGCACCGAGCAGCAGGACACCAACCGCGGCGCGGCGATGATCTCGCGAGCCGAGGAGCTCGTCGGCCGCTGGGTGCTGGTCTACCGGTACAACGAGCCGACGGCCGCCAGCCGGAAGCAGCGCGGCGAGTTCGGCAACGTGCGGATGGTCGCCCGCCTGATGGACCTCGGCGAAGGCGCGCTCGCCTTCTCCATCGCCCAGAGCATCATCACCGCGGACGCCGGCGGTGACGCGTCCCTCGCCGTACGCCTGTGGCGGGACGCCGGGCTTCCCGAGCGCGGCATGATTCCCGTCGCCGACCTGGAGCCCGTACGCCAACGGGCCCGCGCGGCGGCGAACCGGTAGGCCGGCCGCCGCTCAGGCCCCGGCCCCGTCGATCCGCGCCGCGCCGCCGCGGGCGGCCAAGACGGGCGGCCCCGACGAACTCGGTTGAGACCGCGACCGGTGGGCAACGCGCAGACCGGGCTGCGGCCAGGTGTACGAGCGAGCGACCACCGAGGTCGAACCGTCCAAGTCGACGGCCACCTGGTACACGGTGCGGTCCTGCCAGTCCTGCCGGGCGTGGACCGGGGCGTACCGCCACCGGCCCCGGGACCAGACGTACAGGGCGGGCCGGTCCCCGGCGGGCCAGGACCACACCGTCGGCCGCGGCCCGTCCTCCGACCGCCACGGCCGGTTCTCCACCGGCTCCGTCAGCTCGACGGCCACGCCCGCGTTCCTGTTCACCCTTCGACGGTACTGCCGCGCCCCGAGCGCTCCCGAAGGCGGGGTATGCCGCCTCACACGTCACAGCAGCCCCAGTTTCGCTGTTTAGCGGCATCCAGTGCACCGCGGGGCCTATAGGGAGAGCGGGCCCGGCCGGGCCCCGGCCTCAAGGAGAAGACGATGGTGGAGACGACCGAGCAGGCGACCCCGACGGTTGCGGTGGGCAAGGCGCAGCGTCCGGGGACGGAGCCGCCGTGCGCGGACGGCGTGGACGTGCAGCGCCACGGCGCCCGGGTGTACGCCGCGGTAGTCGACGGCGCCGGCCACCACCCCGACGTGGTTCGGTACGCCGCGATCACCCCGCCGGTCATTACCCACATCGCCGCTGCGATGGGCGGCCTTCCCGCGCTGATGACCGCAGGGCAGATGGCCGTGGTCTACGACCGGCCTCCGCACGCGTCCGCGGTGTGCGCGTGCGTGGAGCCGGGCGAGCCCACGAGCGTGCACTGGATCGGGGACTGCCGGGCCTACGGATGGGACGGCACCGCGCTCACGCAGTGGTCGACGGATCAGACCATGGGCGAGTGGCTTCGCTGGAACGGGGGCGTGGCGGTCGAGCTGGCGGCGAAGCACGACAACTGGTCGCGGCTCGGGCTCGCGCAGGCGACGGCGGCAACCTGCCGGCAGGTCCAGATCCCTCCGGAGGTCCGTGTCGTCCTGCTGGTCTCCGACGGGATCTCCGACCAGGTCGCCCCGGCGGTCTGGGCCGAGCTGTGCAGCAAGCACGAGGGGAAGCCGCAGGCCCTCGCGGACGCCCTGGTTGCCGCCGCGGAGCAGGACGAGTCCGGCTACCGCGACGACGCGACCGTGGTGGTCCTGATGGTCACCGGATGATGGTCCTCCGGGCCCGGCGGTCCTGCCCCGGGCCCGGAGCGTGAAATTTCCACGGCCTTTCCACCCGGCAGCCGGATTCGGCCGCCGAGCATCGGTTTCCCGTCAGGTTTCCGAGGTCTGGACGGGGCCGTCCAGGACCTGACGAGGGCTTCTCCTCTTTCCGCGGTCCCATGCAATTTCATGGATGGTGGAAAGGCCCCAACGCCGCTGACCTGCGCCTACTTTGGCGTTCATGACCCACGACACGGACCCGCTCGCGGGCCCCCACATGATCCCTGGAACGTTCCGCGCCCAGCGGACGAGTAGCTTCGACCTGCCGGAGTGGATGAAGGCCGCCATCATCGCCGCCGCCGGCGTCCGGCCCACCGAGGTCTGCCCGCACCTGAGTGCCGGCCCGCAGACCATCGTGCGCCGGGTCGAGTTCCCCGAGGAGGCCCTCTGCCTGCGCTGCTACGTGGCGCTGGCTGGGTACCGGGCGTGCGCCACGTGCGGAGTGAAGGTGCAGGCGGGAAGCCTGGATGAGTGGCACACGCGGGACGCCGAGATCCCGATGCCCGGGACCACCCTCACGATGCGGTACTCCGCGTCCCGCTGCCAACGCTGCTGGACGTCCGACAAGGCCCCCGTCAGTCCCTGACCGACCCCGGGCCCGCGGGGGTGTAACGCCTGGAGGGGTCACTCCGTCTATGGGGGTGAGGCGCCCGCCGGGGGTGAGTTCGTTGGTCATAGCGCGCAGACCGGCGGGCGCCTCCCCACCCGTCCCAGACCGGAAGCCGGATCGTTGGTAACAGCGGAAAGCACTCCTCGCCCCACCCAGGCCCGTGGGCCCCTGCGGCCCGCCCTGGGTCCGTGTCGAACCGTACCGGACCGGTACGTATCGAACCGATCCGACACGGACCACACGACCAGCGGCAGCCGAACGGCCGCCTAGAGCGAGAGCAGCTTTCCGCTGTTACCAAGAGCGAAGGGCGCGCCTGCGGCACGCAAAGCGGGGCGGCCGACCGGCACGGGGCCCGGGGACCTTCCCCGTCCTCCATCCCTCCCCACTCCGCGGGCGCGCGCAGGGGCCCCGTACCACCCGACCGCGCTGCATCCCTTCACACCCCCCAACCGCCCGGACCCAGTCCGCGGACCGTGAACACCACAGCGGACGCGCTCCGCGCGGCAACCAGAACAGGACCGGCCCCGGTCCACCAGTGCGTACCCTGACGGACGTGACCACCGCCCTCGACGCCATCACCGCGTTCCTCGACCACCTGGAGGAGCGCCGGTTCGCCCCCGCCACCCGGCGGCTGCGCGGCGGGTTCCTCACCGAGTACCTGGAGCACGCGCTCAACACCGAGGGCACCCCGGCCAACCTCACCGCCACCGAGCTGATGGAACTCCCCCGCGCCCACGCCTGGCTCGAAGACGCCGCCGCCGGCCGCACCCGCCGCCGCAACACCCTCCGCGGCCCGAACGCCCCCACCGCCGACAACTCCGGCCGCGTCCGGATCATCACCTACAACCTGTTCGCCGAGTACCTGCCCACCCCGTGGCGGCTGGAAGTCCCGCCCAACACCAACGGCGAGTACCTCGACCCCGACGAAGCGCAGAAGGTCCTCCACACCCTCGCCGTCCAGCGGCCCACCGGTTACAACGCCGCCACCAGCATCCGCACCGCGGCACTGGCCGCCCTCGTCGCGGCCACGGGCCGCCCCGTCCGCGACCTCGCGCGGCTGCGCCTCGCCGACCTCCAGCTCGACCACCGGCCCGCCCCGCGCCTCCTGCTCGAAGACGGGCCCGTCGAACTCGACACCGCCACCGAGGACATCGTCCGTCGCTGGCTGCGCCAGCGCGCCGGCATCACTTCCGCCCTCGAAGGCTCCGACCCCGGACACCTGTGGGTGGCGACCAAGCCCGGCGGACCCCACGCCGGCCAGGAACCTCCCCCGCCGGGCCTCAACCCCGCAGGGGTGCGCACCCTCCACGACGCGCACCGGCGCCTCGTCCTCGGCGTCCTCGGCACCCCGCTCCGGCCCGGAGCCTTCAGGGGAGACGGAAGTTCTGCTGCACCGCCTGGTCCACGATGTCCCGCATGATCGGCCTGTCGTTGGCCAGGTCGCCGAGATCGACCACGGCGAGCAGCGCGCACGTCAGGGCGGCCGTGTGGTGCGGGCCGGGTCCATCGCCACGCTCCGCCCTCTCCGCCCGCCAGCCGTAGTACCAGACCAGAAGATCCATCTCCGAGTCCGCAGGCAGCTGCCCGACGAGCTCGGTGATGAAGGCGACCGCCTCCGCCTGGTCCTGCGCAGGCAAGTCCTCGACTGCGCTGCTGCCGCCGATCCGCCCGACGAGCACCTGCCTCAGCTCGGCCACGCCGTCCGGGTCCTCGTCGGCCGTCTGCCGGTTCCCCAGGTACAGCCCGGCGACCGACCCGATGAGGAAGACCGTCGCGCGGTGGGTGTCCTCCATCGCCGGGACAGGGCGGTAGTTCTTGATGAACCGGATGGCCTTCTTGCGGCGGGCCGACGGTTCGCTCGCCGCCAGCACCAGCGACCAGGCCACGTGCACGGCATCGGCCGGCGGCAAGGCATCGTTGTGTTCGGCGGTAGCGGGCATGGCGGTTCCTCCCCAGACGTGCGGATCGCGCTCACGGGTTGACGGCGCGCGGGCAGGCCCGTGCCGGGACGGGCTGCATCCCCGCTGCTGCGGGACCACCGGGAGGCCGGCTGTTCTCCGGGCACGAGTCTGCCGTCAACGGCACCCCCGCTCAAGCCCCGCCTCGGTCGCGCCTCGACAACTCGCCCGCCACTGGCTGGCATCGTGGGAGCGGAGCCCGCCCGGAGGCCCTTCGCACGTCGTCCCGGGCGGGCCGCCTGCACACGGCGGAGGATGCGATACAGCGCTCCGCCGAACCCCCGCCGTGGAACACTGGCCAGCATCTCAACTTCCCGGCGAAGGGCACGAAATGACCGACGGACCCTCGGTGTACGACCTGCTGGACGGCACGAGCGAGGAGAAGAACCTCGCCGAGGACCTTGCCGGGATTGTCGACTATCTGAGCCGCTTCCTCGGCGCTGTCGAGGAGGGGAACTGGCGGTACGCCAACGACAAGGCCGGCCAGGTCCGCGACAGCGTCGAGAGGTTCCAGCGGCGCCTGACGGAAACCGTCCCTGACGGCCGCGGTGACGTCGAGCGGGATGAGGACGGCCGGGCCGTGCGCCGGTACGTCCCGTCCAACGCCGACGGCAAGCGGGTCCACCAGGCCACCACCGCCTTCGTTCAGGATTACGCGGCCGGGCGCGCGCTGTTCCCCATCGACGGGCTGGAGAGCGGGCAGGTCAAGGAGAAGCTCCTCGAAGGCCAGCGGCGGACGGCGGCCCTGCGGGACGCGATGGACTCTGGCGACGCTGCTGCCCTGTCCCGCCTCACCGGGCGCAAGGTCGTCATCGTGGACGGGATGGGCGATCAGTGAACAGCCTGGATGATGTCCTCGGCCCTGATGTCGCACGGGTCGCACGGGCCCGGAAGGCACTGGAGAAGGCCGTCGCCGGAGTCACCGAGATGGCGAAGGGAGTCAAGGACTTCGCCCCGATCGGCACGGCTGAGCTGGGTGCTGCTGTCGCTGCGCTCGCCTCTTCTGAGTACGTGGACGAGGACGAAGCTGGGGCCCGCTGGGTATCGAGGGCTTTCACCGCGGGCATGATGGACTTGCTCCCGCTGGGTGAGGACGCGATGGCCTTCGGCGGAGCTGTGGTCATGATGCGGGGCGCCCTGCGCGAGCTCGATGAAGCTCTGGCCGCGATGGAGTCTCCGGGGCCCACAGAGCCGGGGGGCACTTTCTCGCGCTGACGCCGGCGGGGGCCGACGGAAGATCGCTCCGTCGGCCCCCGCGGTGGTGCTGCTGGGTCAGGCCACCGGGTAGGAGCCCGTGACCGTGACGATCTCCGCCGCGGCTGCGCCCTCGGAGTCGCCGTAGAACCCGCCGATGTTCTGGAGCGACCCGGCGTTCGTCGTGCCCGGGGTGCGCAGCCGGTCGATCTTCGTACCGTCCGACCCGGCGAAGATGCTCGCCTCGCCGCTCCAGATGCCGTTGTCCGCGTCGCGGCCGTCGAAGTTGAGCTGGAACGCGTAGCGGACTCCCGAGGCCGCGCGCACCGGGAGCGTCAGTCCGAAGCCCTCCGCCGACGCGGCCTCGGTCGCCTTGTTGGCCACGATCATCGCGGTGAACGTGCAGACGCCGTCGGAGACGGCATAGCGGCCGGCGGTGGAGGTGCCGTCAGTGCCCCGCACGTTGGTGAGCTTCGGGGTGTAGTTGGCCATGTGGTGTTCCTTCCCTTGGCGATGTCCGCCGGGTTCGGCGGACTGGGGAAGGCTGCGGCAGGCGGCGGTTTGCGTCTCGGGCGCTACGCCGACCCCGGCAGCGCTCTGCGCGCGCGACGTGTGGGGCGGGCGTCGTCGCGTTCGAGGAACACTTCGTGATCGGCCGCCTCGCCGCGGGGCTCCAGCAGCAGCACCTCCATGAAGACCCGAGCGCCGCCGTCGCGTCGGTTCGGGACGACCGAGACGTTGCCGACCACGACCTCCGGTGAGGCGTTCAGGGCTCGTTCCACGGCCTTCGCGGTGCGCTCCGCCCGCCCCGGGTCGGAGTCCATGATCCGGAGTGACGACATCAGGCCCCGCTCCCCTCGGGAGCGCCGACGCCGTGGCCGTCCAGAGTCCACGCCGCCCGTTCCCACACCGGCTCGGTGCCCTCCGCGATCCGGCGCAGCACGCTGGCCATCGACCGCCCGTCGGCCACCAAGTCGAGGGACCGCGACCACGGCACCGTCTCGCCGCGCCCGGGGAGACAGGGGTGCGTGCTGTACGGGTAGTCGGTGTGGGCGTACCAGGGCGCCCAGATCCGCGCGACGGACGCGTTGGCCGCCGACCGGTGCGCGGCCCAGGGGTGGAGCGGATCGCGGCCAGCAGTGGCCGGCCCGGAGGTCGGCAGGCACAGCAGGGCCTGCGGGCACCGCCGGAAGGGCCCCATGTAGTCGGGCTCCTCGACCACTGGCCGGTCCGCAAGCAGGGAATCGAGCCGGTCGAGCACCGCGCTGCGCTCGGCGGTGCCGTACTCCCCCGCCGGGGCAGCGTAGAGAGCCCCGCCGTCGTGCACCGTGACCACGGCGACGCCCTGCGCCCCCGGCAGCGAGTTGGGTTCGACGTCCACCACCAGGAGCACGGCGGCCGGGTCGGCCACGAGCTCTCGGGCGAGGGCCTGCGCCTGCTCGTGCTGGTCCCACATCGTCATCGCGTAGCGGCATGGGTCGCAGAACCGGCCCTTGCCGAGCGGCTTGTGCTCATGGCTGCCGCACCGCCGACACCAGTACTGCAACTCGCGGGCGCGGTGGAGAGCATCGCGCTGCGCCGGCGAGGCGAGGCGCTTCGGCACCGCGGATGTTGCTTCGTACAACGGGGCGTACGAGTTGCCGTGGTACAGCACCTGGCCGACCGGGGCGGAGGCCGGTTTGAGCCCCTGGCGGTCAAGCTGGGTCTTGGTGTGCAGGCCCTCCGGGACCAGAGCCCATCGGGTGTACCGGGTGAGGCCCGGCAGCGGCGGGGTGGAGCTCGGCATGAGATGACTCCCTTGGTGATTCCTGAATTCATTAATAGCCCGCACGGAATCAGGAAATCAAGGGGAGTCGAAAAATGCACACCGGCGGGTCAATCAAGGTGAATTAGAGACCCCTATATCCGCGCGCGCGAAGCCGGATCTCTTCTATCAAGGTTGATAGAATTTTGGCCTTTCGGCCCCTCACTCGGGCGAGGTCTTGGGTGCCTCTGGCGGCGCGGACGGCGGTCGCTCGTCGGGCGGCCATGGCCCGTACCGCTCCAGGGCCTGGCGGACGATCCGCGGAGCGGAGAACACCTTCTCCACCAGTTCGGCCCGCTGCTCCTGCTCGTCTTCGGTGTAGTCGAGGGAGTTGTACAGGAGCCCCAGCTCCTCCAGTTCCGCCAAGGGCTCCTCGCTCACCCTGATCGCGGCGGTTCGCAGCTGCGTGACCAGGGAAGGGGGTAGGTCGTAGGCGCGGGTGATCAGGGAGCCGGGGTAGTTCTTGCCGATCCCCCGGCCCGACAAGGTGGACGCCTCCTCCTCCGCCGGCGTCAGCGGTTCCCACGGGCCGGCCATGTCCGACTCCGCCAACCGTTGCCGGACTGCGCGCTCCACGTACTCGTCCAGCGTCGGCCAGAGTTCCGACCTCCGGCGACGCGCCTCCAGGCGGGCCTGAGCGCGGGTGATCCCGCCATTGCTCTCGGCGCTGAATTCACTTGCCCATTCCGCCATTGCTCGCCGCTGACTTTTGCGAATTGCGGTGAAACGCGAAGCGTGGCGGACATCAATGGCGAATGTGTACGTCTTCCGGTGTTCCGCGCCCTCAGATTCTTCTTTCAAGGTTGATACACGACCTTTCAAGGTTGATAGAAGAGGCTGGGGGCGCGCGGCCCCTTGGTCATGCCGCAGATCATCCCACGGAGCCTGCCGTCGGTGGGGCCAGACAGTCGACCCCACCGACGGCAAGATCAGCCCCCCACCGTCACCGGTTCCTCCTTGGCGAGCGGCGCTACTTCACTCGCCGGACGGCGGGGGACCGTGCGGTACGCCATCGCCCGGTTCTGCTTGCCGGCCTCCTCCACCCAACCCTTCCGGCGCCACTGGCCAAGGGGCCCGTTGACGGAGGATCGCGCGGCGAACTGCGGGAGGTCGAGGGCCACCAGGTCGTCCACCGTGATGCCCTTGGCGCCGGCCTTCTCGATCGCCTGCCACAGGGCCAGATGCCTGGAGTCGGCAATCTCGGTGCCGTCGGGAAACGTCGGCACCGCGCGGAGCAGCGGCCGGCCGCCGCCGGGTCCGGAGGGCGGCTTCGGCGGAGTGGGGTCGTCCTCGGGGTCCGGGTACGGGTGCTCGCGGGCCTCGCTCTCGTCGTCGGGGTGGCCGTAGCGGTGGTTGGTCGCCGCGACGTCCTCGTCGGTCATCCAGTAGCCGCGGGCCTCGACCGGGACCTGGTGCTCGCGGTCCCAGCGCAGGAGCTTGCCCGGGGCGTCCAGCTCGTCCAGGCACCAGCCGTTGCCGTACGCGCCGGGTCCGAAGATCAGGTTCGAGGTGGTGGATTCCTTGGCGCCCAGCCCGATGCGCACCTGGTACTGCTGGCGCCCGTCGGTGGAGCCGCCAAAGACGCGGTTCGAAGGGGACTGAGTGGCGCAGACGAGGGTGACGCCGGTGAACCGCGCAACCTGGAGCAGCGACTCGATCAGCTTTGCCGCTTCCGGCACGCGCCGCATGAGCTCGGCCAGCTCGTCAATGAAGACGAACCAGGCCGGTCCGTGCTTGCCCGGCACCCACTTCTTCTCGCCGAGCTCGGCGAGGAGGGCTCCACGGCGCTCCACCTCCTTCCACGTCTTCATGAGCAGCTGCATCGCGCGGGCCGGGGTGTCGGCGAGGCCCAGGGCGCAGCTGCGCCACGGGCCGAACTCGACGGCGCCCGGCTTCATGTCGATGAGCAGGAGTTCGGCGTCGTCGCAGGCTGCCGCGTAGGCGATGAGGACGCTCTGCACGCCGCTCTTGCCGTTGTCGGTCGCGCCGCCGATCAGGACGTGGTGGTACAGCAGCGGGATGAGCACCTGCTGCCCGAAGGCGTCGACTCCGAGGACGGCCGGCTCGGTGCAGGTGGTGGTGGAGGGGCCCGGCCACGGGATCGGGGAGGCGAGCGGGTCGGTCTCGTACAGGGACACGACCAGTTCGTTGTCCTTCTCGCCTTTGGCGAGGCGCAGCTTCCCGGGCAGGCCGAGGTTGGAGGCGAGCTGGTCCTTGCGCGCGATGACCTTCTGCGGCGCCGTGTTGCGCCCCGGGGGGAGGACGACCACGGCCCGCCAGCCGAAGGGGGTGTAGTCGAGCGCGGTGACGTCGACCGCGGGAACGGACAGCATCGCAACCAGGGCCCGCAGGAGGGCGCTCTCCTCCGGCGTCGAGCCGGTGATGCCCGGGGCGAGGGTGTTGTCCCCGAGGCCCTGGGCGGTGACGCCGGCCTTAGCCGCCTTCACCTGGAGGGCCAGGCGTTCCTGGCGGGACTTCACCAGCCAGGGCACGTAGGCGGCGTAGGCCCCGCCGGTGGCGAGCGCGCCGGCGATCAGGGACGGCACGGAGGGGCCGAGCCCGGCGCCGATCCATGCGTCGGCCATGACGACGAGGCCGCTGGTTCCGGCCGCCGCGATGGTCTTGTTCTTGTGCTTGAGGCCGCCCGCGGCGAGCGCGCCGGCGGCGGCCAGCGAGAGCCCGTAGACGCCGTGCTCAGCGAGGCTCACGCCGTCGAAGTGGTGCAGCCAGGACAGTCCGGTGAGGCCGCCACTGGCGGCGCCGGGGGCGATTTCGTAGCGGCGGCGTGCGCACCAGCGGCAGGCAGCGCCGACCACGCTCGCGGCACCGAGCGCCGCGCGGGCCAGTATCGAGTCGTGCGAGGGCACAGCAGTCTCCTGGGAAGTGACGTGACGCGGGTGGCGGAAGAAACCCCAGGTCAGGGGTTCGTCACGTCACGTCAGGACGGAGGTGCTGGTACCGGAGAAGGCGGTAGGCCAAGGCATGTGGATGCCCTCCTGGTGGTGGTCGGAGCGTTGGGGCCGCGGCGCTTGCTCGTGCGCCACGACGGGGGTCCGGGCCGATACCCGGTGTGCAGTTGTAGGCCCAGCCTACCGGCCTTGATCAGCAGGCGCCTGGAGTTGATCTTCGGTGAGGGGGATCTCGTGCTCGCCGTCCCACAGGAACGTCCGGATCTTCAGCTTCCCGATCGGCTGTTCTACCTGCCAGGCGAGACGACGCCTGAGCTCCTCCATCTGGGCTCGGCGGAAGTCGGGCGGGTGCCGCTTCCAGTCCTCGGGGTGGACTCCGAGCCGGACTGTGAACTGCCGGCCGTCCACCTGGGTTTCCGCGACGAGTATCAGGAAGTCGAACGGTGGCGCGCTGGTCATCCGCGCAGCTCCAGCAGGAGGGTGGTCGCCTTGTCCCAGCAGGTGCCGCACGGCTGGCCGTCGGAGCCGCAGATGATGTCCGCGAGCCGCAGCATCAGGTCGCGGGCCTGGGCGGGCCCGCGGGTGAGCCGGACGGCGGCGTCGGCCTTCCGCAGGCACGAGTTGCAGGACGCGGTCTTGCCCTCCCGCCGACCGCAGATCGTGAGGGATGCCTCGCGCAGTAGGTCGGCGCGGCTCAGGACGGTGACGGTGCTCATGGTTCTCCTCCCCCAGGGCACGGCCCCCTGCATGAAGATCGAGGCCGGCGGGCGCCGACGCAGGGGGCCGTGCACGGGATAGACGGAGTGGGCCGCCGATCCGTTACACCTGGGCGTACGGGTCCGGCAGCGGAACCGCGCGCACCCAGCCCTCCGGCCCCTCGTACTCCATCTCAGCGGTGGCGTGGACCTTCACGGCCGCAGGATCGTCGTCCAGGCGGACGACGAGGTACTGGCCCGCGGTGTCGATGATGCGCCCCGGCCGTCCTGCGTGCCGGACCCGGAGGCCCAGCACCACCTTGACGCCGATCCTGGACTCCAGTCCGTAGTACGAACGGATGTGTTCCAAGTCGCTGTGCTGCCGGTCGGCCACCACGAAAAGCGATCGGCAGGCAGGGCGCCGGCAGCGAGAGACCCGCGGCACCTTGCGGGCTTCGAACCACAGGTCGTCGTTCAGCATGATGCCGGTCGGGTTGCAGGCCGCGCCGAGATCGCCGATCTGGCCGCCACTGCGGGTGTTCAGGCCGTTGGAGAAGACAGCGACGTGTACCTGCTTGTCGCGCCGGGTGTCAGGTCGGTTGAGGAAGGAGGCGTCCCTCAAGAGCCCGGCCAGCTCGCCGCCCCATAGGGCGGGAGCGCCGTGCTGGCTACCCTTCGCGTCGTTGTCCACCGGCGCGGGGCGGCGTTCCATCGGAGTCAGCGTCTTCACCGGTCTTCTCCCCACGCAGCATCAATGAAGTCGGGGTCCGGCTGGATGAGGGCCGCGGCCTGCTCGTGGCCAGCCGCGCGGAGCTTCGCCGCGATCTCCGTGTCTCGAAGGGCAAGGAGTGCGTCC
Organism: Streptomyces sp. WAC05292; assembly: GCF_003949955.1. Classification (NCBI taxonomy): domain Bacteria; kingdom Bacillati; phylum Actinomycetota; class Actinomycetes; order Kitasatosporales; family Streptomycetaceae; genus Streptomyces; species Streptomyces sp. WAC05292. The sequence continues at coordinate 16,891 of NZ_RPSE01000034.1, read as the reverse complement.
GCGTACGTCGGCACCAGATCGGGCCGTACTCCTGCGTTCTCGAACAGGTCGACCGCCCGCTGCCAGGCGGACCTCTCCTCCTCAGGTTCCAGCATCTTCGTTCCCCTTCCCTTGGTCCACGATGACCAGCGACATTCTGATGTGCGCGCCGTCCTGGCGCGTTCCTGCTCTGGGGTCAACGCCAGTCACGATGGCGGCGTTGTCGTCTTCGAAGACCCCCGCGTCGCTCAGCCCGTCCACCGCGGCCTTCGCCGACAGCGACCAGTTCGACGGGTCGAAGACCCGGGTCCGGGTCCGGGGATGCACGACGTACAGCACCCGGGCCCGGTTGAGCTGCGGTATGCCCTTGGTGCGGGCGAGGGTGGCTGTTGCGCTCCGGATCGCGGCGGCGACCTTGCGCTCCTTCGCCCAGTGCCAGCGGCGCGCCTCGTTGGCGTTGATCAACACCATGTCGGGCAGCTCCAGCACCCAGTGCGGTGCTTCGCCGATTTCGGCCGCCAGGTCCCACTCGACGTACGGCCGCGCGGTGACAGCCGGAGCAGTCGGGCGGGCCTGGGCCAGCCGGTTCGTAGGTAGGCGCTCGGCGCCGAGCCGCGCGCGAAGGCCGGGGTAGCGCGCGGCCTCCTTCGCGCTGATGCGGAGCACCACGTCGTCACGCCTCCAGGTCGGGGCGGCCATGGTGCTCCTCCCCCGGGCCTTCGGTCGCGTGGACCTCCCTCTGTACGTCCTGCATGTGCAGGTCGAAGCCCTCGTGATGGCCGTGCAGGTCGTAGCGACTCGGGTTCATCCAGTCCCCCGCCAGGCAGCCCGCCGCGAAGACGGGCGTCTCGGCACCGAACAGGGTCTTCGTCGTACCCACAGGTTCGAGCACGAGGCGGTGCTCCTTGCGCGGGCCGTCCATCAGGGGGTCTTCGGTGTAGTGCTGCATGGGTGTTGTCCTCTCGGAGCGTTGGGGTCCGGGCGCTTGCTCGTGCGCCGAGACCGGGGTGAGGCGGGCGTCGGGCCCCTCAGGTCTTCACTGCGGCCGTGGGATCGGGGACTTCCACGAGGTGCCCGAACCCTGCCTCGATCGCTTCCACGGCAGCGGCCGGCAGGCCGTAGGCGTCCGCGAAGCCCCGGCACATCGCAGCGGGGTAACCCCGCGGCACCGCGGGCGTCAGCGTGCTGTGGCAGACGACGTGGCCATCCGGGTTCGCGCGGGCCGCGTCGGTGAAGTTCTTCAGCCGGCCCGTGGCCAACGGGGCGCGGGTGGGCGCCGGGTTGAGGATGCAGGTGGTGCACCGGTCTTCGAGCACCCGGATCTCGCCGGTGGCCGGGTCGGCGATCGGGGCCGGAGCCTCGGGCTCCTCCTCGTCGTCGTACACGCTCACGCCTCCGTGGCCGCGGTGAACAGCTCGATGAGCTCCGGGGCCATCCGGTAGCCCCGGACCTTCTTGTGCGAGGGCTTCTCGCGGTCGTACTCGGGGGTGACCGGGGCGGGCATCCCGTTCGGCCACAGGCCCTCGACGGCGCCGCGGGTCAGGGTCTTGGTGAGGGCGATGGAGGGGCCGGCGAGGTCCCGGCCCATGTCGCGCAGATCGGCGGCGGCCCGGTACCCGCCGCCGCGCAGGACGTCGTTGACGAGGGTGCGGACGTTGGGGGTGGCGATGCGCCAGAACGCCGCGGCGCGCTCCGCCGTCCACTCGGCGTCCTGCTCGACGGTCAGCTCGCCCAGGTGTTCGGCGACGAGGGCGAGCAGCTTGGCCTCGAACTCCGGTGACCCCTTGATGGTCAGTGGCATCTCGTTCCTTCCGTCAGAACTCACCCTATGAACTGTGAGACACATGGATCATAGGGTGAATCATGGGGCTGATCACGTCGCACAGCGAAAAACTCTCCCCCGGGTGAACTTCGGTCGCCGGGAGGCCCCCTGACAGCTACTTAGGTAACCCTTACCGGGTATTCTATTTTGAATAACCGGTACCTACTGGGGCGGGGAACGCGTGAGCGAGAACGAGCAGAGCCGGCGTGAGCACGACCGCGGGGAGCAGTCGCGGAGCACCGGCATGAACACCGACCGGGCGAGCGAGTGGGAACACCCGCCGGCGACCTGGCGCCCGGCCGAGCCCGAGCAGCGCAACGGACGCATCGCCCGGCAGGAGCAACCCGTACTTCCGGAAGATCGGCTGGGTCACCTCGGCCATGTCGAGCACCCCGAGCAGATGTACGCGGTCATGAAGCCGGTGCCGAACAGCCTGCCGGAACCGGCCGACATCGAGGAGTGGCTGAAGTCTTTCGCGGCCGACACGTTGCACGTGCCGCCGACGATCGACTTCGACCCGCAGCCGAGCATCATCGGCCCGGTCGCCCGCGGCGGCGTCAGCAAGACGTCCAGCGCCAGCAACGCGGGCATCGCCGTGGAGACCTCCGCCGACTCCTCGGTCGACAGCACGGTCGAGCCGGGGGACCGCTCGTGAAGAACGGTCGCGGATACAGCCCCCGGGGAGACCGCCCGGAGCCGACGACGGCTCCCTCCACTCCCCCGCCGGTCTCACCGCCCACGGGCCCGAGCATCGACGCCTACGCGGAGATGACCGCCCAACTCGGCTTCTGGCACGGCTTCTTGAGAGCGCGAGCGGCAGAGACGCCGGTTGTGACCCCGCTCTTCCACGAGTCCCTGGGCTTCGCGATGGGGTACGCCGAGGCGTGCATGCAGCACGGGGACATCGTCGGCGCCGTGCGCAAGCTGGAGTGGATGCGCAACGAGGCGAAGCGCTGGGAGCATCACCCCGACTTCCCCTCCGGCCCTGCGGTCGAGCCCGAAGGGGGCCGCTGAGTTGTCCAGCCTCACCCCTGACCATGCCGAGGCGCGCGCCCAACTGGAGCTGGTGTTCTCGAAGACCTACGACCTGGTCCTCCTTACCCTCACCAGACTTACCGCCGGTGACCACGCGAAGGCAGCGGACCTCGCCGAGAAGGTGTTCGTGGCGGCCGGGCACGAATACGCCCACCGTACTCCCGGGCAGTGGGCGACCTGGCTCCGGAAGACCGCAGGCCGGGTGTACGACGAAGACTTCCTGGAGAGCTGTGGAGTGCAGCCGTGACCGAGCGGTACCGACAGCGACTGAAGGGACTGAAGACCAGAAGATGGGGAACGAAATCGTGACGTCGCCCGCGGGCTGGATCGCGTTCCTCCGCGCCCGAGTTGACGAGGAGAAGCGTCTGGCCCACGTCGCTGCCGCCGACGGCTGGTGGGATACGACCGAGCCCGGCGCCCGCCGTTTCGGCATCGAGGCCGACGGCCGACTTCTGGCCTCCGTCCTCACCGGCCGCGGCGTCCAGGCCGACACGGAGGTCGCCCGGTACATCCTCAGCCACCAGCCCCAGCGGGCCCTCGAAGACCTCGACGCCAAAGAGCAGCTCCTGGAGCACTGCGAGCGCCTGGGCGAGGCGATCCCGCCGCAGCTCCTCGCGGTGCTGCGGCAGTTTGCCGAGCCGTTCCACGACCACCCCGACCACCCCGTCCACACCCCGGCGGCGTCGTGAGCACCGAGGTGGAGGTCTTCGACGCCGAGCTGGCCGACGACAGCGTCGCCGTACGGCCGCCGGCCGCCGCGCCGGGACCGCGGTACCTGGTCACCCAGCACACCATGCTCGGCCCTGGCGAGCTCCCTCCGCTCGCCGACGCGCGGCCGGCCTGGACGGACGACGACTTCCGGCTCTCTGCCGAGGACATGGCCGAGCTCGGCGAGCCGGATCTGGCGGACAACACGATCAAGAACCGCGACTCGACCGTGCGAGCGTTCGAGGCGTGGTGCGCAGCCCAGAAACCCCCGCGGCTGGCTCACCCCTGCACAACCGCGACGTACACCTCGTACGGCCTGCACCTCATCCGTCGCGGCAAGGCCGGGGAGTTCGTGCCGGACAGCGTCGGACAGTACATGTCCCGCATCTGGAACTGGCAGCCGGTGGACTACCGGCCGGACCCCACCCGGTTCAAGGGGCGGCTGAGGGTCTGGAAGAAGGAGTGGGTGAAGGCTGGGGGCGAAGTCGAGCGGGCCGCCGCCGTCACGATCGAGTACAACGTCCGGATCATCGCCAAGATCGACGAGTCCACCAACATCGGCAAGCGGGACGCCTTCCTCGCCGCCCTGGCCTACAGCAATCTCCACCGGGAGTCCGAACTCGCCGACCAGCTGGTCAAGCGGGTTCGCGTCCACGACACGGGCCTGTGGGTGCACACCGCCACTTCCAAGACCGACCAGACGGGCAAGGGCTCCGGGCGCTTCATCGAGGACCGTCCCGACCTCCAGCTCGTCCGCCGAGCACGCGCCTGGTTCGGGGTCCTTCACGAGCTCGGCGCCGATGGCCCCGACGACCCTCTCTTCCGCGCCCTGACGCCTGGCGGCAAGCTGGTGCAGTATCCCTCAGAGCGCAAGCGCGGCAAGAAGATGCGCCCCGGTTCCCTGAACGAGCGGCTTCAGCTCCTTGCCGAAAGAGCTGGCGTGCCGTACATCGACGGCAAGAAGGTCTCTTCGCACTCCTGGCGTGCCGGGCCGAACACCGACTTGATCGAAGCGGGAGTCTCCCTCGCTGAGCGGAACAAGGCCGGCCGCTGGGCGGACGGCTCGCACACGGCGGACACCGTCTACGACCGTCGCCACGGTGTAGGAACCCGCGACCCACTGAAGAAGGTCCCGCTGTACGGCGGCCCTGCGAACGCGGCGGTGGCCGCGGCACGTGCGGAGGGCGAAGACCATCTTCCCTCTGGACCGGCAGGCACGGCAGGATCGCCATCATGAAGATTCTTGTGCTCGGCGGGAGTTGGTTCCTGGGGCGTGCGGTCGCTCAGACTGCGCTTGACCGCGGCTGGGAGGTGACGGTGTTCAACCGCGGCCGTTCCGGAACCGCGCCAGAAGGTGCGCGTGCCGTCCGCGGGGACCGGACGGTCGCGGCGGACCTGGAGCGGCTGGCCGGGGAAGGGCCGTGGGACGCGGTGGTGGACACGTCCGCGTCCGAGATGGCCCCGCGTGACGTTCTCGCGGGCGCCAGAGCGCTGGAATCGGTCTCCGGCCGGTACGTGTACGTCTCCACCGTGAACGCCTACCGTGGGTGGCCGAACGACCCGCTCACCGAGGACTCCGAGCTCCTGGACGGGCCTCCTGACGCCGATGCCGACTACGGTCGGCTCCCTGAAGGTTGGGAGGGGCCTGACTGGTACTACGGCCGGCAGAAAGCCGGGGCCGAGCGGGCCGCCACCGAGACGTTCGGTGAGACCCGAGCGGTGATCCTTCGACCGGGCGTCATCCTCGGCCCCGGCGAGTACGTCGGCCGGCTGCCCTGGTGGCTCACGCGTGCCGCGCGCGGGGGCCGGATGCTGGCCCCCGGAGCCCCGGACAAGTCCATCCAGCCGATCGACGTACGGGACGTGGCGGCCTTCGCCCTCGATCAGGCCGTCGCCGATCGGGGCGGCGCCTACAACTGCGTCGCCCCGATCGGCCGGGAGACGATGTCCGACTTCCTCACCGCCTGCGTGCTGGCCACCGGCGGAGACGCTCAGCTCGCCTGGGCACCCGACAAACTGCTCCAGGACCACGATGTACAGCAGTGGACGGAGCTGCCGCTGTGGCGCACCCACGCGGGCGTGTGGCGCATCGACTCCACCCGGGCGCAGGCCGCCGGGCTGACCTGCCGCCCGCTGGCGGAAACGGTGGTCGACACCTGGACGTGGCTCCGCGAAGGCGGGGTGCCCGTGGACCATCCGCGATGGGCGGAGCACGGAATTACACCGGAGAAGGAGGCGGTGATCCTGGCCGCCCTCAGCCGGTAGCGGTCAGGGCTCGATCGCGAGTGCGCTCTGGCCGCCGAGCCGACGTGCCGGGGAGAGGGCGGTGAACTCCTCGATCTGATCGGCCAGAGCAACCGCCGCGGGCGCGCCCCGGAACTCGCGGCGGGTCAGCTCCAGCCGGGCGGCCGTCAGCCGCTCCATCATCCCCGAGGCCCGATGTCCTGCCGGCACCTCGAACACGGAGGCAAGCGCCTCCCGCGCCCCTTCTACCTCGTTCCGCATCAGCCGAGCGCGGGCAAGGTCGATGGCGGCCGGCCCCGACACCACAATCGGGACCTCGGCCGTAGGGCGGTTGCCCAGCAGGGCGAGCGCCGTGGTGGCGAACTCCTCCGCGCCAGCGCCATCCCGGAGGAGGAGGCTCGTCGTCGCGTTGCTCATCGCTGTTCGAGCAGCGTCGAAAGCAAACTCACCACCGATGTCGTCGTGGAGCTCGTCACGGCTGCTCCCGGTCTCCTCCACCGCGGCCAGGATGCAGCGGCGGGCTTCAGCGTCGTCCCGAAGGTGTCCGTGGGCCCGAGCCTCGATGGCGAACAGGCGCCGGCGGGCCGTGCTGCCCAGACCTCCGAACCGCTGGGCGATGTGGGCCAGCCGCACGGATTCGGTCGGGCGGCCATCCCAGAAGGCCATGAAACTCAGCATGCCGTAGGCGTACGCCTGGAGCGGGCCGTGGTCGATGGTCTTGCCGTACTGGGCAGCAGTCCGGGCGAACGAGGTGGCGGGCGCCATCGCCCCGAGGTCGAAGCTCACGGCCGCGAGCAGCGCACTGGCCTGACCGGCGGCGTAGTAGAGGCGGGTGTGCTGCTCCGGGGAGCGGGTCCGATCAATCGTCAGCTGTGCGTGCTTGAGCAGGCCGTTCGCCTCGTGGAAGACCTCCGCAGGCGCCTTGCACCCGTACTCGCGGGAGAGCCTGTTCAGGTCATCGTGGAGTTGGTCGAGGGTCAGCTCGTCCACGCGGAGCGCGGCGGCATCGCCTGAGTGTTCGGCGGCGTCCCGAGCGGTCATCAGTAGTTCACTTTCGGTGGGCAAGGGCGGAGAGAGAGTCCGGTTGGAGGTGTGCTGTCCTGCGGAGTCCTCGGCAGCTGAGCTCAACAGCTCCTTGACCGACCGCTCGAACATCAGCTCAAGCACGCGGGCCGTGGGCCGGTACGGGGCGGTCTTGACGCCGCCGACGATGAGCAGGCGCTCGAAGTGGCGAGGACCCGGCGGCGGCGCCACCTCGTGGCCATCACGCCGTAACTCCGCGGCGGCGCGGCTGTACTCCTCGCTGAAGGGCCTGTAGGAGCGGATGCCCCGAGCACTCACCAGCTGGAACAGCACCGTGCGCCGCTGGCCCTCGTCCATGTCCCCTCCGATATCGGTTCCCTCTCATGGGATACCGCCTCGGCAGCCCAATGGAACTGCCCCCCGCCAGAAGGCAGTAAGAAGTCATAGCCGCGTCATCGTGTCACCCGAAAGGACAGCCAGAAGTCATAACCACGACATAGGCACAACCGCCCTCGTCGCACAACGCTAAGTGCCCGGTCCGTGACGAGGAGGAGTGATGGCGACGGCAACAGCGCCGAGCGCAAGCCAGCCGGCGAAGGTGAGCGCCTTGGGCCCGGTGACCGACGGTCCGGCCAGCCGGCCGACGCGGCAGACGGTAGACGCCACCCTCGTCTCCTTCGCCACGGACCAGACGGCGAACACGGCCGACGATCTTCGCCGAGTGCGAGACGTCCGGCAGACGGTCAAGCAGCGGCTCGCGCTCTGCGGGCTCTCGGATCTGGCTGACGACGTGGTCCTCGTCGTGTCCGAGTTGATCACCAACGCCATCCTGCACAGCCGCGGCGGGACCGAGGTGAACCTCCTCATGGGCTTACGGGACGGGCTGCTGCTCATCATCGTGACGGACGGCACCCCGACGACCCGTGAGGCTCGCCACGCGGGTGATGCCGCCGAGCACGGGCGTGGGCTCGGCATCGTCCGAGCCATCGCCGCCGAGCACCGCGGCTCCTGGGGCACGACGTCGGACAGGACCGGCACCTGGTGCGAACTGCCCGTTCCCGGCCTCGGGAGGGCCGCGTGACCTTCCCCGTCGATCGGCGCGAGCCCAACCGGTCAGGCCCCGGGCTCAAGGACTGGAAACCGCCGCTGTCGGCTGAAGAGTTGCGACACATCGCGCGCACTCTTCGGACTGGAGTCCCCGTCGATGACCTGTACGACATCATCGACGCCTCCGTTGGCCGACCTGACGAGCCGACGATGCTGGCGATGACGGAGCGGCTGCGCGGTGCGCTCATGCAGCTCGTCAACGCCGTGGTGGAGCGCGACGGGGAAGAGCTGGCCCCTGGGCTGGCGAATCTGGTCGAACAGGCGCGGGAGTGCCGCGTGGCCGAGGCGCTTCCGGGCGGCCCCCACGCACAGCTCCGGCGGCTGTCCATCATCACGGAGGGGCTGCTGGAGAACCTCCTGACGGGCATGCCGGAGGTGTCGGCATGATCAGGGTCTTCTCCGCCCGGCCGCCCCTCACCCTTGCGCCTGCCCGTGACGCCGTCGACTACCAGTGGTACCGCGACCGGCTGGCGGACCCGGACCTCGTGAACGCGGGGGTGTCCATCAGCCTGTTCCGGATGCCGCTCCTGGCCGTACCTGTCGCGGGCCGCCGCCGCGGGGGCTTCCTCTCCGTGGGCAACCTGATCGACGCGTACTCCATCGGGGGGCTGTTGGCCCGCAGAACGGGCTTCCCCGACACCAGGGTCCGCTGGTCGGTCTATCCGGACACGTGCCACGTCGTGGAGTGGGGTGGCCGGCCGCCCACGGGCGGCGACGACGCCCTGGGCCGCTTCTACGGATACAGCGAAGCCGCCATCGCCGAGTTCGCCGCCGGCCGCCCGCGGTTCAACCTGCCTGTCACCGCTCCCACGTTGGCGGTGGCCACGGCTCGCTGAGTCAACACCCGCAGCCTGTTCGGCACGTTCGAGAGGAAGCCCATCATGTGCCCGCACGAACCCCCCTGCCCCCCGGCAGAGGCATCCGATCGGGAGGCGGCGCGCCTGCTCGCGAGCCACCCGGAGCAGGGTTGGAGCCTGCTGTGCAACGGCGTCCTGTTCTTCGAGGACACCGGTGAACTGCTGCCCGACGGCCGGATCATCGCCCCGCACCGGCCGCTCACCACGGCGGGGCGCGGAGGCCGCAAGACCGCGGTCCTCACCTAGCGGTCCGCTTCGCATCACACCCGCCCTCGACCTGCCCTGACCTGGAGACCTGCGTGAATCCCGTCCAAGCCCCGGCCGTCGCTCTCCGGGAAGGCCGGTTCCCCGACCACCCGACGATCGTCGTCACCGCCACCGGGCTTCAGTACGACGGCGGCCACCGCGACGATCAGGTCGACCCGGACTTTCTGGTGCTGTGGGAGCTCTGGGGAGGTACCGGCGACGGTATACCGCTGTACGGCGAGTTCGACCCGGAGATCCAGCGGGAGGCCGCCGACCGGCTGCTGTGCGCCTACTGCCTCAAGAGGCCCGAGCGCGCGCCCGGCGAGGGCATGCTGTGGCTCCTGCGGGCGGAGGTCGGCGACCGCTCCTGGCCGGCCGACATAGAGACGACGACCCCGCCGATCTGCGAGCTGCACGCACGGCTCGCTCTCCAGCGGTGCGCGACCCTGCGCCGCGGGTACCTGGCGGTCCGCGTCAGCGAAGTCGAGCGTGTCGGGGTCCTCGGCACCGTCTTTACGGGAGGAGGCCCGAACGGTCCTGACGAACTCGTCCGCTTCACCGAGACGGACCGCCTGCCCTACGTCCTGGCCCGCTACCTCGTCCTTCGGCTTCGCGGAGCCGAACCGGACCCCACCTTGCATCCGGATCTGGCTTCGCCTCCCGACCTCCTGCTCATGGAGACGCCGTGACATCGCTGCCGCCGCCCGATCCCGGGTTCCTCCCGGGGATCGCGATCGACACCCGCTGCACCGCGAGTGGGACTCCGGTCGTCACCCTGTACCACCCGCATGCCCACGCGCTGAACGACGGCGTGGGGAGTGCCATGCTGGCCATCGCTTCCCGTCTCGGCCTGCGCTACGGCCGACACCTTCCGAGGACCGGCGAGTACATCTACGACCTGTACGAGGGCTGGTTCCTGGACTACGGCCACCCCCGGGACGTCTTGCACTTCACGCCCGATTTCCTGTGGCCGCACATGGTTCGGGGGGCGGGCGGGGCCGTGGTGGCCGTCAGCCTGGAGCACGAACCGCGGCCCGTCGAAGACGAACGCATCCTGACCGGTCGGCTTGCCCTGAGGCGGCGGCCCCCGCGGACCTGGCCGTCGGCGCGGTGAAGCATCTCCACTTCCGTAGAAGGGTTCCGGCCGATCTCCAGGGCTATCGCGCCCCGCCGCCAATACTCCGGCCGCGGGGGCGGCGGCCTGGCTAGCGTCACCGCACACCGTCCTGCGCGGCACGAAGTTCTCTCAGTACGGCGCCCGTCCGGCACACCCCGCCAGGTGTGCCGGACAGGGGCCTCACAGCTCGACTACGACAAGGAACAGGTACTCGGATGACCCAGCTTGAGACCGCTGACCACGGGGCGCTGCGCGCCAACATGGTCCGCGCCCTGTACAAGGAGGACGCGATCGTCTCCGAGGCCGTCGCGGCAGCCTTCACCGCCGTGCCCCGGCACCGGTTCGGCCCCGACCTGAGCCTGGAGGTGGCCTACGACCTGCACAGCGTCCTGCCGGTGAAGAAGGACGAGCACGGGCTGCCCATCAGCGTCATCTCCGCCCCGCACCTGCAAGGGGTGATGCTGGAGCAGGCCGCCATCAAGCCCGGCATGAGGGTGCTGGAGATCGGCTCAGGCGGCTACAACGCCGCGCTCATCCAGGAACTCGTCGGAGCCGACGGCGAGGTCACCACCCTCGACATCGACCCCGACGTCATCGACCGCGCGCGGCGGTACCTGGACGACACCGGATACGACCGCGTCAAGACGATCGCGGACGACGCCGAGACCGCCTTGGCCGGCCTCGGCACGTTCGACCGGATCATCGCCACGGTGACCACGTGGGACATCCCCCCGTCGTGGATCAGCGCCCTGGCCAAGGACGGCCGGCTGGTCACCCCGCTCACGGTGTGCGGTACGACCCGGTCGGTCGCGTTCGAACGCGACGGCAACGACCTGGTCAGCCGCTCCTACCGGCTGGCCTCCTTCGTGCCGATGCAGGGCAAGGGCGCCGCACCGGACCGCAAGGTCATGCTGCGCGACGGCGTGGCCCTCCAGACCGACAACGAGCAGGTTCCCCTCAACACGGCGGAGCTGGCCCGCGCTCTTGAAGGCGACCGGCTGGAGAAGTGGTCCGGGGCGGCATACGACATGCCCGACGAACTGGACTGGTTCGTGACCCTGAACCTGTCGAGCCCGGCACGCCTGCACGCCACCCAGGACGTGATCGCCAGTGGCCTCGTGGAACCCTCCGCGCGGCTCGGCGTGGCCGCCCTGGTCAGCGAGGACAGCATCGCCTACCGCACCCGCCGCACCAACCCGGACACCGGCACGGCCGGGTTCGAGAGCGGCGTGATCGCCCACGGCCCGCAGGCCGAACAGCTCGCCGAGCAGTACACGGAACTGCTGCGCGAGTGGGCGACGGACTACCTGCGACGGGGGGCGGCGATCATCCGGTACGTGCCGGGTGCCGCCCCTTCCACGCTGCCCCAGGGTGCGGCGCGCAAGCGCCACGGCTACGTGACCGTGGCCTGGGTCTAGAGACTCCGGGGCCGATCGGCCCCGGGACATCGCACCACCAACAAGGAGGGGACCGATGACGGTTCAGATGGAGCACACGGCCACGCCGAAGGCGCCGGCCACGGAGCCGGACGACGCCAGCTTCGAGCTGGACATGGACATCGTGGAGGGCGGCGTCGCCGCGGACCAGATCATCCGGCTGACGGGTGACAACTGCGGGTCCACGTGCCAGTCCGCGTGCGTCAGCTGCCCGTAACGGCACGCCCAGCGTTAACCGCGGTGCCCGGTCGCGCCTTCGGGCGCGGCCGGGCACCGCTCTGCCACAGGAGAGCATGTGTATCGCGTCGTCGATGCAGCAGCGGTCCGAGCAGCCGCGTGGAACGACCCTGGACAGCGCACGGCCTGGCCCGATCTCACGGGTCCGGATGCGGGACTGGACGGGTGGCGGGCCTGGTTACAGCAGACCTGGGAGACCGGACGATTCCCCGCGGCCGTGACGGCCGCGAGCCCTGACCTGGCGGACCGCGTACGGCAGATCCGTGACGGCCGGCCCCTTCCGGCCGCCGAGGTGCGCCGTACGGTGCTCGCCGTCTTGCGCTACCTCCTTCGCGCCCGGGGCCGCGCTACCCCCTTCGGCCTGTTCGCCGGGGCCGCCGCCGCCCGCTACGGCCAGATCCCCGCCTTGATCGTGGGCAGCGGGCACCACGCCGTCGCCAAGCCGGACGCCACGACCGTCAACGCCCTGGTCGCCCGCTTGGAGGCTGACCCACAGCTACGCCCTCATCTCCGGCTTCTCACCTCGGCGCTGGCCGTCGAGTACGACGGATACGTAGTGATCGAGCACCGGCCCCCCGCCGAGCCGGACCGTGCACCCGACCAGGTGCGGATTCGTCTGACCGGGCCGGTCCGTGAGGCCCTGGCCGGCGCCCGATCTCCAGTCCTGTGGAACGACCTGGCAGCACGGTTGTCCGCGGCCTTCCCGCATGCCGCGAGCGCCGCGGTGGACAAGCTCCTCGCCGGTCTGGTCGAACAACGAGTCCTCCTCACCGACCTGCGGGCGCCGATGACCGCCGCCGATCCCCTCGCCGCGCTCTCGGCCCGCGGCGAGGAGTACGCACCCGAACAGCACCCGGTGCTGCTCGAAGCGCCGCGGTCGGCTTTCGACCTGCGAGTGGACTGGGACCTGACCATTCCGAAGACGGTGACGCGCGAGGCTGAAGCCGCGGCGCAGGCCCTCGTGCGCCTCGCACCCCGAGACAGGCTGCCTGGCTGGGCGGAGTGGCACGGCCGGTTCCTGGACCGGTACGGGCCGCGGGCCGTCGTCCCCGTGCTGGACGCCATCGACGCGCTCGGCTACCCGCCCGGCTACCGCGGCACCCCCGACCCCCCGCTCGATCCCTTGCCGGAACGCGACAGCGTCCTGCTCAAGCTCGCCTACCGCGCGGTGACGGAGGGCCGCCGTGAAGTCGTGCTCGATGACTCGGTGTTCGAGGAGCTGGTCGCCGCCGGCTCCAACCGGCCGGTGCAGCCGAGCACCGAGCTGACCGTTCGGGTTCACGCCGAGAGCCTGTCGGCCCTGGAGCAAGGCGACTTCGCGCTGCACGTCACCGGGGTGTCCCGGTCGGCCGGCGCGACCACCGGCCGGTTCCTCAACCTGCTCCCCGAGGCGGACCACGTCCGCATGAGCGAGGTCTACGGCAGTCTGCCGGGCCTCTACCGGGGCTCGCTCGTCGCACAGATCAGCTCTCCCCCGTTGTCCGTCCGGGGCCAGAACGTCGCTCGCGCTCCGCAGGTGGCGAGGGTGGTGATCCCGGTCGGCGACTTCGCGGGCCCGGAGACCGAGGTACTGCCCGTTGCGGACCTGGGCGTGACCGCCGACGCCGAGCGACTCCACCTCGTCTCGCTCTCCCGGCGCTGCCCCGTGCACACCCTGCTGCTCAACGCCGTTGACCTGACCCGGCACACCCACCCCCTGGCCCGCTTCCTCCTGGAGGCCCCCGTCGCGCTGGCCGTCCCCTGCACCGGCTTCCAGTGGGGCGCCGCCGCCTCCGCGCTGCCGTTCCTCCCCGCCCTGCGGTACGGGCGCACTGTCCTGTCCCCTGCCCGCTGGCGGCTCACCGACGCCGACCTCCCTCCTGGCATGGCCGCGTCGAAGACGTGGGACAAGGCCCTGGCCGACTGGGGCAGAAAGGCGAACCTGCCCCAGCACGTCTACCTGAGCGAGGCCGACCAGACCCTCGCGTTGGACCTGGCCGAGCCCTCGCACCGGGCCCTGCTGCGCTCCGAACTGGGCCGCCACGCCACAGTCACGCTGCGCGCCGCGCCACGGCCTCGGGATCTGGGCTGGGCCGACGGCCGGGCGCACGAGGTCGTCGTGCCCCTGGCCGCGGACCAGCGCCTCATCCCCGTCCCGGCCGCGGGAACGTACGTGGTGGACCGTGGCCACGGGCGGCTACCTGGCTGCGATGACCACCTGTATCTCCAGCTCCACGGACGCGGTGACCGGCAGGACGCGCTCCTGACCCGGCACCTGCCGGATCTCCTCGCCACGCTTGGCGGCCCCCGGTGGTGGTTCATCCGCTACGCGGACCCCGCCCAGCACCTGCGGCTACGCCTGACCTGTGCGCCCGGCACCGTCGGCGGCGCCATCGAGAAGGCCGGGGCATGGGCCCGGCAGCTCCGGGACCGCGGCCTCATCACGCACCTCACCATCGCCACCCACCTGCCGGAGACGGCCCGATTCGGCGGGCCGGCCGCGATCGGGGCGGCCGAGGAGTACTTCGCCGCCGACTCCGCCGCGGCGGTCGCCCAGCTCGCCGTGCAGACGGCTACCGGGCCGGACCCCCGTGCGCTGGCCGCGGCAAGCATGGTGGACATCGCCGTCGGCCTGCTCGGGAGCACCAGCGCAGCGATGCAGTGGTTCATTGAGCACGCCCGCACCCAGCAGTCCGCGCCGCCACGGCCCGTTTACCGGCAGGCCGTCGAGCTGGCCACAGGCGATCGGGACGACCTCGATCCGCACGTCAGTACCGCGTGGGGTGAGCGGCAGGCGGCACTAGCCGGCTACCGCCGCGCCCTCGCGGACGCGGCGCTGCTGCGCCCGGAGGAGGTGCTGGCGGATCTGCTGCACCTGCACCACGTGCGGATGCGCGGCCCCGGCCTGGACGAGGAGCGCGAACACCTGCACCTGGCACGAGCTGCCGCCCTGAGCTGGACCGCCCGAGCACGGAGGACCCGATGACCGTGACGACCACCGCTCCAAACGTGCTGACGGCCGCCGACGCGCTGGCCCGCTCCCTGTCCGATCCGGCCTCGGTCTGGCCGGGCGGCCGGCCGGACGGCTGGAGGGCGTGGCCGCAGTCCCTGGCCGGCGGCGCCGCAGGCATCGCGCTGCTCCACATCGAGCGGGCCCGCTCCGGGCACGGCGACTGGGACACCGCGCATCTCTGGCTCACGGAATCCGTCCGCGGCGAGATCAGCGGCGCCTTCAACGCCAACCTGTACTTCGGCACGCCGGCGCTGGCCTTCCTGGTGCACCGGGCGCACAGCGCGACCGGCCGGTACGAGCGGACGCTGCAACGTCTGGACGCGGCGACCGAGGCCCTGACCCGCACCCGCCTGGCGGTGGCCCATGAGCGCCTGCGCACTGGTGTACGGCCGCCTATGGAGGAGTTCGACCTGATCCGGGGCCTGGCCGGGCTCGGGGCGCACCACCTCAGCCGGTACGGCGCTGCCGAGACCACCGCGGCGGTCCTGACGTACCTGGTACGCCTGACCGAGCCTCTACCGGCCCCGGCCGGGCTCCCGCCGTGGTGGATGGACGTGGGCACCACCGGGGAGCTCCACCCCGACTACCCCGGTGGGCATGGGAACTTCGGGCTGGCCCACGGCATCGGTGCGGCCCTGGCCGTGATGGCTCAGGCGCTGCTGCGCGGCCTGGACGTGCCGGGCCTGACCGGAGCCGTGGAACGGGTGTGCGCGTGGATGGACCAGTGGCGTCAGGGGGACGAATCGTGCCCCTGGTGGCCCGGCCTGATCGTCCCCGAGCAGGTGGCGGACGGCACCGTCGAGCCCGATCTCCGTCCACGGGCTTCGTGGTGCTACGGCATCAGCGGGACCGCCCGTGCTCAGCAGCTCGCCGGTCTCGCCCTGCGCGATGCGACCCGCGTCCGGACCGCCGAGAACGCGATCGTGGCCACGCTCAGCGACCCGGCCCAGCTCGACAGGCTGCCCGAGATCGGCCTGTGCCACGGCATGGCCGGGCTGCTGCAAGCCTCGTGGCGCGTGGCCACCGAAACCGGCAACACGGCGATCACCGAACAGCTGCCGCACCTGGCCGGCCGCCTGATCGCCGCCGTGAACCAGCCCGGCCACGAGCCCGAACTCCTCGACGGCGCCGCCGGTGCGGCCCTCGCCCTGCACACCCTCGGCACGAACCACGCCCCCGCCCCGCACTGGGACACCTTCCTCGCCCTGGCCTGACCACCCACCCGGAGCCCCGCATGCCCTTACCCACCTGGCGCCAGGCCAACGTCGCCTTCACCGACTGGAGCCTCGCCGAGACCAGCGCCCTCACGCACCTCGCCCCGCTCCTCCGTACGGCAGAGGACAACGGCGACATCACGGGCTGGTTCCACATGCGCAAGCGCCCGTGCTGGCGCCTCCGCTACCAGACCGCTGCGGACAGCCCCGACGCTCTCGCACCGGTCCTGGACGCGCTCGCGGTCCAGGGGCACATCACCGGGTGGGTGCCGGTCGTCTACGAGCCCGAGGTCCACGCCTTCGGCGGCCCCGAGGGTATGGACGTCGCGCACCGCCTCTTCCACCAGGACAGCCGCAACCTGGCTGCCCACCTTCAGGAAGAGGGCAACCGCCGTCGCGAGATCTCCCTGCTGCTGTGCAGTCTGCTGCTGCGTTCGGCCGGGCTCGACTGGTACGAGCAGGGCGACGTCTGGGCCCGCGTCAGCGACCACCGCCCCCTACCTGAGTCGACCGACGCGGACAGCAGCGCTCGCCACGAGGCAGCGGTTCGACGGCTGATCTCCGTGAAGACGGAGGACATGGTGCACGCGGACGGACGGCTCGCGCGGTTCTCCGACTGGGCCAGCGCCTACACCGACGCCGGATCGGAGTTGGCTCACCTGGCCGCGGCTGGCCGCCTCCACCGCGGCCTGCGCGACATCGTGGCCCACCACGTCCTCTTCGCATGGAACCGCGCCGGCCTCACCCAGGACGCACAAGCCATCCTGGCCGCCGCCGCGACCGCGGTCATCTTCGGCCCCGACCCCACCACCGATAGGAGCCTCGAAGACCGTGCTCACTCTTCCTGAAGCAGTCGCCCGCTTCCCCCTGGTCC
>NZ_RPSE01000349.1:0-6861 GCF_003949955.1 Streptomyces sp. WAC05292 | reverse complement strand
GCCACCACTCGACGTGCGCGCCCGGGGCGAGCGGAGGGGGCGGCTGCGGCGGGGCCGGGTCCCCGGCGCCCCGGGCGCGCACGTCGAGTGGTGGCCGCCCAAGCGCCGGGCGCCGGGTCCGGGCGCGCCGCCGGGCGCCGCCTCCCGGCGGCCGCGGGCGTGCGCCGAGGCCGCCCCTCCGGCGGGCCGGGGAGGCGGCTGGGCCGTCCCCGCGGCGGAAGCCGCCGCCGCGGGGAGGGCGGCTATGCCGCCCTGTCGCCCGCCCCGGGCGCGCCGGGCGCGCCGGCCGGTGCCGGCTCGGCGGTCTCCTGGAAGTCGACCTTGCCCATGTGCCGGTTCATCGACTTCATCAGGCCCCACACCGCGAGGGCGAGGGCCGCGAACACGATGAAGCCCAGGACGCCCGGCGTCACCTTGTTCTTGTCGAAGGTGTCGGCCGCGAGCGGGAGGAGCTGCGTCAGTGCTGCGTGGGTAGCGCTCATGACGGGACATTCTCCCGGATGCCCGCGAAGAGGTCCGACTCGGGGAGGGAGGTGTCGACGAGGGACTTCGCCAGCTCGTACTCCTCGGTGGGCCAGACCTCCTTCTGGATCTCCATGGGGACGCGGAACCAGCCGCCGTCGGGGTCGATCTGCGTGGCGTGCGCGATGAGCGCCTTGTCGCGGATCTCGAAGTAGTCGGCGCACGGCACGTGCGTGGTGAGCGTCCGCTCGGTGCGCTCGAACTCCTTCCAGCGCTCCAGCCACTCGCCGTACGGGGACTCCATGCCGCGGGCGAGCAGCGCCTCGTGCAGGGCGATGGTGCGCGGCTTGTTGAAGCCCTGGTTGTAGTACAGCTTCTGCGGCTGGAAGGCCGGGCCGAACTCGTCCTCCGGGTACTTCTCGGTGTCGGCCGCCCCGTCGAACGCCACCATCGTGATCTTGTGGGTCATGATGTGGTCGGGGTGCGGGTAGCCGCCGTTCTCGTCGTACGTGGTGATGACCTGCGGCCGGAAGGCGCGGATCTTCTTCACCAGGCGGCCCGCCGCCTCGTCGACGTCCTCCAGGGCGAAGCAGCCCTCGGGCAGCGGGGGCAGCGGGTCGCCCTCCGGGAGGCCGGAGTCGACGTAGCCGAGCCACTCCTGCTCGACGCCGAGGATCTGGCGGGCCTCCTCCATCTCCTTGGCGCGGACCTCGTGGATGTTCTCCTCGATGTACTTGTCACCCTGGAGCTTGGGGTTCAGGATCGAGCCGCGCTCGCCGCCGGTGCAGGTCACGACCAGCACGGGCACCCCCTCGGACACGTACTTGGCCATCGTGGCCGCGCCCTTGCTCGACTCGTCGTCGGGGTGCGCGTGGACGGCCATCAGTCGCAGCTGCTCGGTCAAGACAGGATCCTCTGTGATTCGTCAGGCGGACGGCTTCTATAGTGACCGAACCGGGGGGTGGAAAAATTCCGGGGTGAGACCGGAAAATCCAGCGCCCGCCCGGCCTCCCGGAAGGAACGATCATGAACACCGTGCGCGAGGGACTGCCCGAGGGCCGTTACGGCCGGTCGGCGGACGAGCGTGCGGACCGCAAGCTGAAGGTCGCCGGCTCGGTGCTGGGCGCCGCGCTGCTCGCCGTGGTCGGCTGGATCGGCTGGGACTACGTCGCCGGGCAGACGGTCAGCGCCGAGGTGATCAAGTTCCAGGTGGTGTCGGACTCCGAGGTACAGGTGCACCTGGAGGTCCGCAAGGACGCCTCGGTCGCCGGGGTGTGCACCCTGATCTCCCAGGACCGCGGCCACGGCGAGGTGGGCCGGGCGGACTTCACCTTCCCGCAGCAGGCGTCGCGGGTGGACGAGCTGGTGTCGCTGAAGACGACCGCGCGCGCCACGGCGGTCGAGCTGGTGGGCTGCCAGGCGGCCGGCTCCGCGGGCTGATCCCGGCCCCGCCGCCCGCGCCCGCCTCCGCCTCCGCGTCCGCCGGCCGGCCCCCGAGGCCCGGCCCCTGCCGGGCGCGGCCCGGTTCGGACGTCCGTCCGGACACTTTCCTGCTCACGGGCCCGATGACACACTTCTCCACACGGTGTCCTCCCCCTTTTCTTCCCGAATTGTTAGGCTCGTGGTTTCGCCCGCCACCGGCGGACAAGCAGTCCCCTGTACCGACGAGGAGCACCCGTGACCCAGACGAGCGACAGCGTCACCTGGCTGACCCAGGCGGCGTACGACCAGCTGAAGGCCGAGCTGGACTACCTCTCTGGTCCCGCCCGCACGGAGATCGCAGCGAAGATCGCAGCCGCCCGCGAGGAGGGCGACCTGCGCGAGAACGGCGGTTACCACGCGGCCAAGGAGGAGCAGGGCAAGCAGGAGCTGCGCGTGCGCCAGCTGACGCAGCTCCTGGAGAACGCGAAGGTCGGCACGGCCCCGGCCAGCGACGGCGAGGTCGCCCCCGGCACCGTCGTCACGATCGCCTTCGACGGCGACGAGACCGACACGATGTCCTTCCTGCTGGCCTCCCGCGAGTACGCGTCCGGGGACATCGAGACCTACTCGCCGCAGTCGCCGCTCGGCGCCGGCGTGCTCGGCAAGAAGATCGGCGAGGAGGCCGACTACGAGCTCCCGAACGGCAAGACGGCGATGGTCAAGATCCTCGACGTCAAGCCGTTCACCGGCTGACCGCACCGGCCGACCAGCGGCCCCGCCCGCCCGCCGGCCGCATGCCGCAGCCCCCTCGGATGTCCGTCCGAGGGGGCTACCGCGTTCCCGGGCTCACTCCGCGCGGCGGTACTTGCGCACCGCCAGCGTGCGGAACACCGTGACGATCAGCACCGACCAGAGCACCGAAGCCGTCACCGGGTGCTCCATCGGCCAGGCGTCCGACGCCGACACGCCCGGGTTCCCGAACAGCTCGCGGCAGGCCTGGACGGTCGCGCTGAAGGGGTTCCACTCGGCGATGGGCTGGAGCCAGCCCGCCATGTTCTCGGTGGGCACGAAGGCGTTCGACACGAAGGTCACCGGGAAGAGCCAGATCAGCCCCCCGGAGGTGGCGGCCTCGGGCGTGCGGACGGACAGGCCGATCAGGGCGCCGATCCAGGAGAAGGCGTAGCCGAGGAGGAGCAGGAGGGCGAAGGCCAGGAGCGCCTTGGGGATGCCCTCGTGGATGCGCCAGCCGACCAGCAGCGCGACGATCGCGAGGACCCCCAGGGTGAGGGTGGTCTGCGCCAGGTCGGCGAGGGTGCGGCCGGTGAGGACCGCGCCGCGGGCCATCGGCAGGGAGCGGAAGCGGTCGATCAGCCCCTTGTGCATGTCGTCGGCGATGCCCGCGCCCGCGCCGGCCGTGGCGAAGGTGACGGTCTGCGCGAAGATGCCCGCCATCAGGAACTCGCGGTAGCCCGCGGCGCTCGTCGACCCGCCGATCATCATCGAGCCGCCGAAGACGAAGCTGAACAGCACCACGAACATGATGGGCTGGACCAGGCCGAAGACGACCATTTCGGGGATCCGGGTCAGACGGAGGACGTTCCTCTGCGCGATGACCAGGGAGTCGCTCAGGCTGCTCATTCCGACCACTTCCCGCCCGCCCCGGAACCGCGGACCGGCGCGCCTGCCTCACCGTCCGGCCCGGTCCTGTCCTCCGACCCGGTTCTGTCCTTCGCTCCGGCCTTGCCGTTCCCGCCGTTTCCGCCACCTTGGCCGTTCAGCGCTGCCGCGTGGCCCGTCAGGGAGATGAACACGTCGTCCAGGGTGGGCCTGCGCAGGGCGATGTCGTCGATCTCGATGCCGCGGGCGTCCAGCTCGCGGATCACCTCCGCGAGCAGCCGGGCCCCGCCGGAGACCGGCACCGTCAGCTTGCGGGTGTGCTCCTCGTACGCCGTGCCGCCCTCCCCGAAGCCGGCGAGCACGGCCCGCGCCTCGCCGATGCGCTCCCGGTCGTGCACGACGACCTCGACGCGCTCCCCGCCCGTCCGCGCCTTGAGCTGGTCGGACGTGCCGCGCGCGATGACCCGGCCGTGGTCGACCACCGCGATGTCGTGCGCGAGGTGGTCGGCCTCCTCCAGGTACTGGGTGGTCAGGAGCAGGGTGGTGCCGCCGGCCACGAGCTCCTGGATGACGTCCCACAGCTGCTGGCGGTTGCGCGGGTCAAGACCGGTCGTCGGCTCGTCCATGAACATCACGGGCGGCCGGACGACGAGCGCGGCCGCCAGGTCCAGACGCCTGCGCATGCCGCCGGAGTACGTCTTCGCGATCCGGTCGGCGGCGTCCGCGAGGTGGAAGCGGTCGAGCAGCTCGTCCGCGCGCGCCTTCGCCTCCCGGGCGCCCAGCTGGTAGAGCCGGCCGACCATCCGGAGGTTCTCGCGGCCGGTGAGGTATTCGTCCACGGCCGCGAACTGACCGGACAGGCCGATGGAGCGGCGCACCTCTTCGGGGTGCCTGAGGACGTCGACGCCGGCGACGACGGCCCGGCCGGCGTCCGGCCGCAGCAGGGTGGTCAGGCAGCGGACGGCCGTCGTCTTGCCCGCTCCGTTCGGGCCGAGCAGCCCCAGGACCGTGCCCTGCGGCACGTCGAGGTCGACGCCGTCCAGTGCCCGTACTTCGCCGAAGGTCTTCACCAAACCTTCGGCATGGATGGCGCCTGGCATGAAGGTCCTCCCCACGGGGAGCGGAATCGGGTGTTTCCCCCGCAAAGCCTAAGGTGGCGGCGGTATTCCCGCGCGCGGTTCCGGCGAATCCGGCGCCGCCGCCGCTCAGCCGACGACCGCGTACCCCGCCCCGTGCAGCGCCCGCGCGACCGCCGCGCAGTGCTCCGGGCCCTTCGTCTCCAGATGCAGCTCCACCTCGACCTCCGTCAGCCCGAGCCGCGGGTCGGTGCGGATGTGGCTGACGTCGAGGACGTTCGCGTCCGTGTCCGACAGCACCGCCAGCAGCCCCGCCAGGGCGCCCGGCCGGTCGGCGACCCGCAGCCGCAGCGACAGGTAGCGGCCCGCCGCGGCCATGCCGTGCCGCAGGATCCGCTGGAGCAGCAGCGGGTCGACGTTCCCGCCGGACAGGACGGCCACCACCGGCCCGTCGGCGTACCGCTCCGGCTCGGCGAGCAGCGCCGCCACCGGCGCGCAGCCGGCCGGCTCGACGACCAGCTTGGCCCGCTCCAGGCACAGCAGCAGGGCGCTGGAGAGCTGGTCCTCGGTGACGGTGCGGACGTCGTCCAGGAGCTCCCCGATGATCTGGAAGGGGATGTCGCCGGGGCGGCCCACCTTGATGCCGTCCGCCATCGTGGCCGGGCTGTCGATCGCGACGGGGTGGCCCGCGCGCAGCGAGGGCGGGTACGCGGCCGCGCCCGCCGCCTGCACCCCGACCACCCGCACGTCGGGGCGCAGCGCCTTGACCGCGATCGCGATGCCCGCGGCGAGCCCGCCGCCGCCGATGCCGACGAGGATCGTGCGGACCTCCGGGCACTGCTCCAGGACCTCCAGGCCCAGGGTGCCCTGGCCGGCGATGACGTCCCGGTGGTCGAAGGGGTGGATGAAGACGGCGCCTGTGCGCTCGGCGTGGTCCTGGGCCGCGGCGAGGGCCTCGTCGACGACCTGGCCGTGCAGGCGTACGTCGGCCCCGTACTCCTGGGTGGCCGCGACCTTCGGCAGCGGTGCCCCGACCGGCATGTACACGGTCGCGTGGACGCCGAGGAGGGAGGAGGCCAGGGCGACGCCCTGCGCGTGGTTGCCGGCGCTGGCGGCGACGACGCCGGCGGCCCGCTGCTCGGGACGCAGGCCGGCGATGCGGACGTAGGCGCCGCGGAGCTTGAAGGAACCGGTCCGCTGGAGGTTCTCGCACTTGAGGTGGACGGGGGAGCCGGTGAGCGCGGAGAGGTGCCGGCTGCCCTCCATCGGCGTGACCCGGGAGACACCCGAGAGCATCTTCTGCGCCCCCCGTACGTCGTCGAGGATGACCTGCGGGACGGGCTGGGGCACGCGGTAGTTCATGGGGCCAGTCTCGCAGCCCGCGCGGATCGGGGCGTACGCCGCGGATCGCCCGGGGGCGGACCCGGCACAGGGCGTACAAGGGTCGAAATCCGGCCATGCGGGACGGCTTCGCGGGGTTCGTCCGTAGCGGCTTCGTCCCGGTCGTATCAGTTCTTCCACGGGGCGTACGAGCCGCCGCGGCGCCGCGTACGCTGTCCCCCATCCTTGTCGGCCCCACGTGAAGAGAGCACACGGCCATGCCTTCCAACCCGGCCAATTCCGACCTGCCCGCGGTGGCCGAGACGCCCGCAGACGCCGGTCTCCTGGACGCGCTCCAGCACCAGGTGGCCGTATTCGCGCGCCGCGCCGAGCAGACCCGCCTCGGCGGGGTCGGGCAGGCCCGCAACTCGATGGACCGCGCCGCGTACCTGCTGCTGAACCGGCTCGACCTGGAAGGCCCGATGGGCGTCAAGGCGCTCGCGTGCGGCATGGGCATCGACTCCTCGACGGTGACCCGGCAGGTCGCCCCCCTCGTGGACACCGGCCTGGTCAAGCGGACCTCGCACCCGGAGGACGGGCGGGCCGTCGTCCTCGCCCTGTCCCCGCGCGGCCTGGCCCGGCTGGAGGAGGTCCGGCACTCGCGCCGTGAGCTGATGGCCCGCGTCACCGACGGCTGGACCGAGGACGAGCGCGAGTCCTTCACCGCGCTGCTCACCCGCTTCAACGGCTCCCTCTCGGAGCTGATGGGCAGCGTCTCCGAGGCCGGCCCCGCCTCCTGAGCCGGCGCCCGCGGCCGGCGGCCCTCTCCGCGGCGTCCGACCCCTTGACCGGGGCCGTGGCGCTGCCCGCACCATGTCTCCTGTGGACCACCGATCGGGGCGCTGGGCCGAGTTCGAGGCGTTCGTCGCGGGCGCGGCGGGGCGGCTCCTGCACGTCGCCGTGC
>NZ_RPSE01000348.1:0-6862 GCF_003949955.1 Streptomyces sp. WAC05292 | reverse complement strand
CGTCGGCAGCGCCAGATGTTTGTAAGAGCCGGCCCCCGCGCCCCGCCGCGTCCGCCGGTCCCCCGGCCGCGCGGGCCGTCGGCGGGCGGGGCGCGGGGGCGGGCCGTAGAATTCCGGGATTGTGTCTGAGTCCCGTACCCCCCAGCCCGACGCCCCGGAAGCCGAGCCCGCGGCGAACTCCTACGTGCCGCCCAAGTGGCGTACCGAGCCGCGGTTCCCCGACGGCCCCGCACCCGACCCGGCGGGCTCGCACCACGAGCGGCGGATCCGCAGCTTCCAGCCGCGGCGCAGCCGGGTCACCACCGGGCAGGGCGAGGCCCTGAAGCGGCTCTGGGGAACCTGGGGCCTGGACATCGACGGACGCGAGGTCCTCGACCTGGACCGGCTCTTCGGCGGGCTGCCCGTCGTACTGGAGATCGGCTTCGGCATGGGGGAGGCGACGGCGCAGATGGCCGCGGCCGACCCGGACACCGGCATCCTCGCGGCCGACGTGCACACCCCGGGCCAGGGCAACCTCCTCGCCCTCGCCGAGCGCGGCGGCATGACGAACGTCCGCGTGGCGAACGGCGATGCGATCATCCTGCTGCGCGAGATGCTCCCCCCGGCCTCCCTCGCGGGGATCCGCGTCTACTTCCCGGACCCGTGGCCGAAGGCCCGCCACCACAAGCGGCGCCTGATCCAGCCCGAGTTCCTCGACCTCGCGGCGACGCGGATGGCGCCGGGCGCGGTGCTGCACTGCGCGACCGACTGGGAGCCGTACGCCGAGCAGATGCTCGAAGTCCTCACCGCGCACCCGATGTTCGAGAACACGCAGGAGGACGGCGGCTTCGCGCCGCGGCCCGACTTCCGGCCGCTGACCCGCTTCGAAGGGCAGGGCCTGGACAAGGGGCACGTCGTACACGACTTGCTGTTCCGCCGGGTGGAGAACGCCTGAGGTCACTCCCCGTGTCGGGACGGCTCGCTAGAGTCATCGCGTGTTCCTGGCACTTCCCGGCTCCCGACCGCGGGCGCAGGTCCGCCCGCGCTTCCGTGCGCGGGCGTGCGTGCTCGCCGTCCTCGCCGCCTCCGGCCTGGCGATCCTCGAACTCGTCCGGCAGGAGACCGGCACCGCCGGCTTCCTGGTGGGCCTCGGCCTGGCCGTGCTGCCGGTGGCGCCGCTCCTCGCGGCGTTCCGGTGGCTGGGCAGGGCGGCGCCCCGGCCGTGGGCGCTGCTGCTGTTCTGCTTCGGCTGGGGTGCCTGCACGGCGGCGCTGATCGCGATACTGGCCAACGACTTCGCGACCGAGTGGATCGCGGGGGCGACCGCGGACCCGTCGGACGCGGACCTGCTCGGCTCGGTGGCCATCGCGCCGGTGGTGGAGGAGAGCGCGAAGGCGGCCGCCCTGCTGGCGGTGTTCGCCTTCCGCCGACGGCAGTTCACGGGGCCGGCGGACGGGTTCACGGTGGCCGGGTTCACGGCCACCGGGTTCGCGTTCACCGAGAACGTCCTGTACCTGGGGAACGCGTACACCGAGGACCTGGAGAGCTCGGCGGGCGTCCTGGACTCGGTGACGCTGGCGACGTTCTTCGTGCGGGTCGTGCTGTCGCCGTTCGCGCACCCGCTGTTCACGGTCCTGACGGGGCTCGGCTTCGGTGCCGCGGCCGCGGTCCGGGCGGGCCGGCGGCGGTCCCGGCCGGCGCGGTGCGGGCTGCCGCTGCTGGGGCTGGCGCTCGCGGTGGGCCTGCACGCCCTGTGGAACAGCTCGTCGCGGATGGGCGAGTACGGCTTCTACCGGGTCTACGGCTGCGTGATGGTGCCGCTGTTCGGACTGCTGCTGTGGCTGGCGGTGCGGATGCGGCGGCGCAGGCTGCGGGAGGTGGCCGGGGAGCTGGCGGTGTACGCGGCCGCGGGCTGGCTGGCCCCGGCGGAGGTGTCGGCGATGGCCTCGGTGCCGGCGCGGTCGCTGGCGCGGGCGCTGGCGCGGCGCAGCGGCGGCCGGGCCGCGGGCCGCGCGGTGGCCCGGTACGAGGCGGACGCGGCCGCGCTGGCGCTGCTGCGGCACCGGGCGCGGACGGGCCCGGCCTGGGATCCGGAGTTCGCGGGGCGGGAGGCGGAGCTGCTGCGCAGTCTGTGGCAGCGCCGGGCCACGGCCGGGCCGGCGCTGGCCCGGGCGGCGGTCATGGAGGACCTGCTGCCGCCGCGGCGGCCGTTCGTGCCGGCGGCGCGGAGGCCCGGCCGGCCTACGGGGTCAGACCCTTGGAGCGGAGCCACGCCAGCGGGTCCGTCGCCGATCCGCCCTTGCGGACCTCCAGGTGGAGGTGGGGGCCGGTGACGTTGCCGGTGGCGCCGACCCGGCCGATCGTGTCTCCCGCGCCGACCTCGCCGGAGGTGACGGACATCGAGGACAGGTGGCAGTACCAGATCTCGGTGCCGTCGGGGAGCTGGAGGACGATGCGGTAGCCGTAGGCGCCCGACCAGCCGGCCGAGATGACCTTCCCGCCGGCGACGGCCTTGACGGGGGTGCCGGTCGGGGCGGCGAAGTCCAGGCCTGTGTGCTGGCCTGAGGACCACATGGCGCCGGAGGCGCCGTAGTACGAGGTGATGGTGTAGGAGGAGGTCGGCAGGGAGTAGTTCCCGGCGGCCTTGGCGATCCGCTCCTCCTCGGCCTTCGCGGCGGCGGCTTCGGCGGCCGCCTTCTCCGCGGCGGCGCGGGCTTCCTCGGCGGCCTTCTCCGCGGCTTCACGGCCGGCCTTGGCCTCGGCGGCGGCGGCCTCCTGAGCGGCTCGGGCCGCTTCGGCGCGGGCCTGCGAGTCGGCGGCGTCGCTCTGGTGCCCTGCCTGCTGGAGGATGCGCGTGCGCAGGACCTCTCCGGCGTCGGGTGCGCCGCCCTGCTGCGCGAGGATGCCGGTCCGCGCCCCGGTCTCGCCCCCGGTGCCGGTGTCCGGGCCGGTGTCGTCGTCGGAGGGCCCCGTGAAGGACGGTATGGATATGGGGACTTGGGGGCGGTCCTGGGCGGTGGCGATGCCGCCGGCGCCGACGGCGGCGATGATGCCGACACCGAGGACGGTGGAGCTGCGGGCGAGTCCGCCGCCCTGCTTCGCGACGCGGTGCTTCCCGCGGACGGGGCGGACGGAGTCCTCGGTGGGGTTCCACTCGCCCCAGGCGCCGGGGGACGGCGGTTCCTGGATCTCGATGCCGTCGGGCGCAGGCACGTTGGAGGCCACCGGGGCACACTCCTCAGGGGACAGTCGAACGCACACGGCGCCGCCTCTTGCGACGGCTGGGACGACCGCACTGCGTTATCGAACGGTAATAGACGCAGGGGAATGATTCCAAGCCGCTGCGCTTGATCATTCCGGCCAAGAGGGCGCGGAGTGGCCGTATATGAGGCAGGCAAAGCAGCCTTCCGCCCATCAAAAAGGATGTATCGCCCGCGAATTGCGTATCTCTTCAGCCACACAGGCCTCTTGACGCACCCTCACCGGCCTTGCGGTGCGCGGCCGATCCCTCACGCACCGTCACGACGGCGGGAGTGTCCGGGCGGGAACGACGAAGGCCCGGCTTCCATGGGAAGCCGGGCCTCGTACTGAGTAGCGGGGACAGGATTTGAACCTGCGACCTCTGGGTTATGAGCCCAGCGAGCTACCGAGCTGCTCCACCCCGCGTCGGTAGGACCAACCCTACGCCATCGGAGCGGGGGCCTGCGCCCATTTACCGCCCGCGGCACTCCCCGGACCCCCTCAACCCGAACATAAGCGCAGGTCAGAGCCTTTTTGAAGGAATCAAAGACGGTGGCCGGAGCGCCGCCTCAGCCCGTGAGGAAGCGGAGCAGTGCCAGGGAGCCGATGCCGAACGCGATCGTGAGGTAGAAGTTCCGCGTCCGCCAGGCCAGCAGCAGCGTCGGCGCCGCCAGCCACAGCCCGAGGTTCCCCGGGCCGAGGTCGAGCCGGCCGTCCGGCACGAACAGCGGCGGGGCGAGCAGCGCGGCGATCACCGCGGGCGGCACCTGCCGCAGCCAGACCACGACCGGCCCGGGCAGGGACGCCGCCGCCAGGAACAGCGTCGGCAGCAGCCGGGGACCGAAGGTCACGGCCGCCATCCCGGCGATGGTGAGGGCGAGAACGGGGCCGCTCATCGACTCGCACCTCCTTCCGCGGGTTCGGCGTCATCCCCGAGGGCGGGCAAGCGCTCCGCGCGGGGGGTCAGGGCGAGGCCGAAGGTGGCGGCGAGGGCCGCGGCCGCCAGGACGGCCCAGTACTCCAGGCCGAGCAGGGTCAGCCCCGCCGCGAGGGCGCCTGCCAGCACGGCGACGGCCAGGCCGCGCCGGTCGGCGACGACGCCCGCCGCCAGCAGGGCCATGAACATGGCGGGCAGCGCGTAGTCCAGGCCGAGCGCCTCCACATCGGTGACGAGGTCCCCGGCGAGGACGCCCGCCAGCGTGCCCGCCACCCACGAGCCGTGGACGGCGGTGTTGAAGGCGAACACCTCGGCCTTGGGGCGTCGGGCGCGCTCGGCCCACTGCGCCGAGTGCACGGCGAAGGCCTCGTCGGTCAGCTCGTACGCGAACAGCGCCTGCTCCCGGCGCCGCCAGCCGGCCAGCCGCGGCGCGATGGCCGCGGACAGCAGCAGGTGCCGCAGGTTGACGACGAAGGTCGTCAGGACGACGGCGTACGGGGCGGCGCCGACCGCCAGCAGCTGGAGGGCGGCGAACTGCGACGACCCGCCGTAGACGAACGCCGACATGGCCGCCGACGCCCACCAGGGCAGCCCCGCGGTGTGCCCGAGGACGCCGAACGCGAAGGCCACCGGCACGTAGCCGAGCATGACGGGCACGGCCTGCCCGAGCCCGGCCGCCCACGCCCGCGGCGCAGGCGCAGACGGGGCGGCAGGCGCAGCCGGGGCGGCGGGGGCTGCTACAGGTCGCATTCGAAGGTCCTCTCCCCCAGCGCCGGCCGGAACCCCGCCCCGGTCCACAGGCCGGTCGCCGCCTCGTTGCCGTCGAGGACGGCGAGGAAGATCCGGCGCACCCCGCGGCGCCGGAAGGCCTCCAGGGCGTCCGCCGCCATCACCCGCGCCAGCCCCAGCCGGCGGTGGCCCGGGTCGACCACCGCGTGGCTGATGCTGCCGCGCACGCCGAAGGAGCCGGCCAGCAGCGCGGCGACGACGCGGCCCGACGGGGTCCGCACCACGCGGCACAGGTCCGCCGAGTGGGCCAGGTGCCCCGCCAGGAGCGCCTCGTCCTCCCACTCG
Organism: Streptomyces sp. WAC05292; assembly: GCF_003949955.1. NCBI lineage: Bacteria > Bacillati > Actinomycetota > Actinomycetes > Kitasatosporales > Streptomycetaceae > Streptomyces > Streptomyces sp. WAC05292. The sequence goes on along the minus strand of NZ_RPSE01000348.1, from coordinate 1,632 downwards.
CAGTACGCGGCCTGCGGCGCGGCCCGCAGCAGCGCGATGACCTGCGGGATGTCGGCGGCGGCCATGTCGGCCGAGACCGCGTGCGCCGCCGGCGGGGGCGGCGCGACCAGTACGTCGAACGGCTCGGCGAGCGCCGGCGCTGCCGCCGGCATCAGACCAGCGTCTCGTACGGCGAGCCCGGCAGGGAGAAGGAGATCGCGAGCACGTCGCGGTGGCCGCCCTTGTCCTCGCCCGCGCTCAGGCCGGTGACGTGGTGCTTCATCGCCCGGTCCTCGAAGATCAGGGAGTCGAGCGGGGTGAGGAAGGTGCCCTTGGCGAGGGGCTCCTCGTCCCAGGTGAAGACCGTGCTGTGGCCGCCCTCGACGTCGACGCGGGAGATCAGGTGCAGGCCGGCCCACGGGTAGCCGTCGGAGTGGATGCCCTCAGGGACGAGCTCGTTGTACTTGCCCGGGTTGATCTCGATGCGGATCTGGTGGATCTGGCACACCCAGGTGCGGTCGCGGTACTCGGCCTCGATGGGCAGGTTGTCGAAGTCGTACCGGACCAGGGCCCGGAACAGCGGGTTGGTGTACGTCGACTCCTCGACGTCGCCGAAGTGCCGCTCGATGCCGCCGACGAACGCGTTCATGGCCTCGCTCTGGAAGTACGCGACGTGGTCGAGCGGGACCAGCTCGCCCGTGGCGGGCGTGAACGCGAAGTCGCTGTAGCGGCGGGTGCGGACGGCGCGGTCGCCGCCGCCGAAGTGGACGTCCGGGGTGAGCCGGCTCCAGGACGCCTGGAGGTCGCCGAACGCGTCGGCGAGCTCCGGGGAGAGGGCCAGGTCGGCGGCCGACACCAGCGCGTAGCGCTTCTCGCGCAGGTCGTCGCGCAGGTCCGGGCCGACGGCGGCGATGGTGTCCGGGACGGGGGTCCGGAGGGCGGTGGGCACGGCGGTGGTCATGGCGGTGGGTCCCTTCTGGGGGTACGGACGGGAAGGCGGGCGGGTCAGCGCAGGCCGAGGGAGGCGTACGCGGCGTCGAGCTCGGCGACGTCGAGGCCGGCGGCCTGCCGGACGAGGCGGATGGCCCGGTAGATCTGGTTGATGTGCGCGATGTCGTGGCCGACGACCTTGCGGATCATGACCTCCATGGTTTCGCCGCCCTGCTCGCCGTGGCGGCCCGTCCGCTGCCAGTCGGCGGGCGGCAGGGCGGCGAGGAGCGCGACGTTCGAGGCGCGCAGCCCGGTCCAGGCGTCGAGCATCTGGCGGAACGGCAGGCGGGGCAGCGGGGCCCACAGCTGCTCGTCGTAGCCCGGGTAGACCGGGTCGTCCTCGGTGGCGACGAGCCGCCAGCGGAAGCCGTAGACGATGTCGACGTCGAAGAGGTGGCCCACGATGAACGCGGCGGGCCACTCGCCCGGCTCGGGGACGGTCTCGGCGAGCTCGGTGGGCAGGTCCGCGAAGAGGCGGGCCGCCCAGACCGGCGTCTGCGCGAGGACGTCGAAGGGGTCGCGGTCTCCCGCGACGGCGAGGAGGGCGTCGACGTACGCGGCGGGGTCCTCGGTGGCGGAGGGGATGTCTATGCGGTGCACGTCCGTGTCGGCGAGCGGGCTCATCGGGGTTCCTTCCTGAAGGGGGCTGGTCGGGGGCAGGGG
>NZ_RPSE01000347.1:0-6902 GCF_003949955.1 Streptomyces sp. WAC05292 | reverse complement strand
GGCTCGGGGTGGGCTTCGGGCTCGGGGTGGGCGTCGGCGTCGGCGTCGGCGTCGGCGTCGGCATCGGCGTCGGCGTCGGCATCGGGGACGGCGTCGGCATCGGGGACGGTGTGGGCTTCGGGCTCGGGGTGGGCGTGGGCGTCGGGCTCGGCTTCGGCACGGGCGACGGCGTCGGCTTCGGTCCCGCGGGGGCCGGGCCCGCGCCCGTCCCCCCGGCGTCGGGGACGCCGTACGCGCCGCCCAGGTAGTACGCGTACCAGGACCGCACCGTCCGCAGGTACTCCCCGGAGTGGTTGTACGACAGCACGGCCCGGTCGAGGCCGGCCGGCGTCCGCAGGTCCCGGCCGCCCGCGCAGAGGTAGCGCCCGGCGGCGAGGGCGGCGTCGTGGATGTTGTTCGGGTTGCGGCGGCCGTCGCCGTCCGCGTCCTGGCCCCACGCCGCCCAGGTGGACGGGATGAACTGCATCGGGCCGACCGCGCGGTCGTGGACGGTGTCGCCGTCGTACACGCCGCCGTCGGTGTCCGGGATGTTCGCGAAGCCGTTGCCGTCGAGGACAGGGCCGAGGATCGGCCGCAGCGTGGTGCCCGCGGCGTCGACGCGGCCGCCGCCCGCCTGGCCCGACTCGACCTTGCCGATCGCGGCGAGGAGCTGCCAGCGCAGCCCGCACCCGGGGTCGGTCCGCCCCACCCGCTCCTCGGCCCGCCGGTATGCGGCGAGCACCGTCGCCGGGATGCCCTGCGCCCCCGACAGCCCGCCCAGGGCGACGGGCCCGCCGCCCTGCCCCGCGCCGCCGCCCGTGTCCTCGGGCTGCCGTACGGGCTGCGCCTCCGGGAGGGGCGCCGCCACCGCGCCGGGCCCGGCCGCGGGCGGCAGCTCGCGAAGCCAGGCGCCGTCCCCGCCGCCCCCCGTACCGGCCGGCGGGAACGGCGCGGCCGCGGGGGAGCCCGCGCCGGCGGCCGCCATGCCGCGGACGGGCCCCTGCGAGGCGGTCAGCGCCGCCGCGACGAGGGCGCACGCGGCGACCGCGGCCGCGCTCCTGCGCAGCCCGCCTCCCGCGGTGCGCGCGCCCGCCCGCGGCGCCGCCGGAGCCGGTATCCGAGCCGCCGACCGATCCGACATGAGCCGGTCCCCCCTCGCCCTCGACATCGGCGTGACCGTACGTCAACTCCCGTCACGGCAAACCTGCCTGCGCTCGGGCTTCACCATTTCCCCACGCCGCCTGCGGGTCGCGCATACTGTCCGGACCCGATCGTGAGCATTGGCCCGAAGTAAAGAAAACGTCACTGCGCGTGACGCCCGGCCCCGCGCGCATCGGCCGGCCGGCCCGGCCGCACCAGCACCGAGGGCCTGCCGAGAACCGGTCAGTACAACCAGCAAGAGGTGCCGTGCCGTTCACACTCAGCCATGCCGCAGCCGTCCTGCCCGCCGTCCGCCGCACCGGCCGGGCCCGCGGCCCGCTCGTCGCCTCCGCGCTCGTCATCGGGTCGTTCGCGCCGGACACCTTCTACTTCGCGGACGCCGTCGTGGGAGGGGTGATGGAGTACGGGGCGTTCACGCACTCCCTGCCCGGCCTCCTCACCGCGGACGCGGCGCTGACGGCGCTGCTCGCCGCATGCTGGCTGCTGCTGCGCGAACCGCTGGTCGCGCTGCTGCCGCGGGCGCGCCAGGGCCGCGTGCACGCCCTGCTCCGCGGAGAGCCGTGGCGCGGCGGCCGCCGGCCGGCGCTCCTCGCGCTGTGGTTCTACCTGTCGGCGGTGCTCGGCTCGCTGACCCACCTGGTGTGGGACAGCTTCACGCACCTGGACCGGTGGGGGACGAACGCCCTGCCCCGGCTCGGCGAGCCGCTCGCGCTCGGCTACCCGCTCTACACCTGGCTGCAGTACGGATCGTCGGCGGTGGCGGCGGGCGTGCTGCTGTGGTTCGCGGCGGCGGCCCTGCGGGCGGCGCCGGACCGGCCGGCGCCCGCGGCGGTTCCGGTCCTCGGCCGGGCCGGGGTGCTCGGCGCCGCCGTCCTGGTCGCGGGCTGCACGGCGGTCGGGGCCACCCTCCGCGTGATCCGCTTCTTCACCTTCCACGACCGGGTCCGCTCGCCCCTCGACATCATCCCGACGCTCTGCTTCGGCGCGGGCGGCGGGCTCGCGGTCGGCCTGCTGCTGTACGCGGCGCTGGTGCGGCTGGCGCGGCGGCGCAGCCGGCGGCCCGCGCAGGAGGAGACGCGGGAGCCCGTCCCCGCCGGATAGCGGGAACGGGCTCCGAGGCGGCGGCCGGCGGGCGCGCCGCCCTGCGCTGTCAGTGGGCGGCGGACTCCCAGTCGGGGCCGACGCCGACGGACACGTCCAGCGGGGCCCGCAGCTCCACGGCCGCGCCCATCTCGCGGCGCACCAGCTCCTCCACCTGCTCCCGCTCGCCCGGCGCGATCTCCAGCACGATCTCGTCGTGGACCTGGAGCAGCATCCGGGACCGCAGCCCGGCCTCCGTGATCGCCCGGTCGACGCGCAGCATGGCGACCTTGACGATGTCGGCGGCGGTGCCCTGGATCGGCGCGTTGAGCGCCATCCGCTCGGCGGCCTCGCGGCGCTGCCGGTTGTCGCTGTTCAGGTCGGGGAGGTAGCGGCGGCGGCCGAAGACGGTCGCCGTGTAGCCGGTGGCCCGCGCCTCGTCGACGACGCGCTGGAGGTAGTCGCGGACCCCGCCGAAGCGCTCGAAGAACGTCTCCATCAGGCCGCGCGCCTCGGCCGGCTCGATGCCGAGCTGCTGCGACAGCCCGAACGCCGACAGCCCGTACGCCAGCCCGTACGACATCGCCTTGATCTTGCGGCGCATCTCGGGGTCGACCTCGGAGCGCTCCACGCCGAACACCTGCGAGGCGACCGTGGTGTGCAGGTCCTCCCCGGACAGGAACGCCTGGATCAGGCCCTCGTCCTCGGAGAGGTGGGCCATGACGCGCAGCTCGATCTGGCTGTAGTCGGCGGTCATCAGGGACTCGTAGCCCTCGCCGACGACGAACCCGCGGCGGATGGCGCGGCCCTCGTCGGTGCGCACCGGCACGTTCTGCAGGTTCGGGTCGGTGGAGGACAGCCGGCCGGTCGCGGCGACGGTCTGGCTGAAGCTGGTGTGCACGCGGCCGTCGGCGGCGATCGTCTTGACGAGGCCCTCGACGGTGACGCGCAGCTTCGCCTGCTCCCGGTGCCTCAGCATGATCACGGGGAGTTCGTGGTCGGTCTGGGTCGCGAGCCACGCCAGCGCGTCCGCGTCGGTGGTGTAGCCGGTCTTGGTCTTCTTCGTCTTGGGCAGGTCCAGCTCGCCGAAGAACACCTCCTGGAGCTGCTTGGGGGAGCCCAGGTTGAACTCGTGGCCGACCGCCGCGTGCGCCTCCTTCACGGCCTGCTGCACGGCGCCCGCGAACTGCTGCTCCATGGCTTCAAGGTGGTCGCGGTCGGCCGCGATGCCCGCCCGCTCCATCCGGGCGAGCAGCTCGGACGTGGGCAGCTCCATGTCGTGCAGCAGGTCGGCCGCGCCGACCTCGGCCAGCTTGCCCGTGAACGCCTCGCCGAGGTCGAGGACGGCCCGGGCCTGCGCCATCAGCGCCTCCGCCTCGGCGGTCTCGTCCGCGCCGAAGGCGAGCTGCCCGTCCGCGGCGGGCGGCGCCAGCTCGCGGTGCAGGTACTCCACGGACAGCGCGTCCAGCGCGAAGGACCGCCGGCCCGGCTTGACCAGGTACGCGGCGAGCGCCGTGTCCATGGTGACGCCGGCGAGGCTCCAGCCGTGCTCGGGGAAGACCCGCATCAGGCCCTTGGCGTTGTGCACCACCTTCGGGCGGGAGGCGTCCGCCGCCCACGCGGCGAACGCCCGCTCGTCGGCCTCGTCCAGCGCGGACGGCTCGAACCAGGCCGCCGCCCCGCCGGCCGCGGCCAGCCCGATCTCCGCGATGCTGCCCTGGCCGAGCGCCCAGCTGTCCACCGTGGACACGCCGAGCGGGCCGCCCGCGTGCTCCGCGAGCCACGGCGCGAGCTCCCCGGTGCCGAGCACCGACCCGTCGAGCTCCACGCCGGCCGCCGGAGCGGGGGCCGCGGCCTCCTGCCCGGCACCCGGGTCGACGGCCAGCAGCCGCTCCCGCAGCGAGGGGTTGCGGATCTCCAGCACGTCCAGCACACCGGTCACGGCGGAGCGGTCGTACGGGGCGCGCTCCAGCTCGGCGGCGCCCTTGGGCAGCTCCACGTCCCGCACCATCTCGGTCAGCACCCGGTTGAGCTTCACGGCCTCCAGGTGGTCCCGGAAGTTCTGCCCCGCCTTGCCCTTGACCTCGCCGGCCCGCTCCACCAGCTCCACGAACGACCCGAACTGGTTGATCCACTTCGCGGCGGTCTTCTCCCCGACGCCCGGGATGCCGGGCAGGTTGTCCGACGGGTCGCCGCGCAGCGCCGCGAAGTCCGGGTACTGCTGCGGGGTCAGCCCGTACTTCTCCACGACCTTCTCGGGGGTGAAGCGCGTCAGCTCCGAGACCCCCTTCGTCGGGTACAGCACCGTGGTGTGCTCGGAGACCAGCTGGAAGGAGTCCCGGTCGCCGGTGACGATCAGCACCTCGTACCCGAGCTCCTCGGCCTGGGTGGCCAGCGTCGCGATCACGTCGTCGGCCTCGAAGCCGTCCACCGCGAACCGCGGCACGTTCATCGCGTCCAGCAGCTCGCCGATCAGCTCGACCTGGCCCTTGAACTCGTCCGGCGTCTTCGAGCGGTTCGCCTTGTACTCGGGGAACTCCGTCGACCGCCAGGTCTTGCGGGAGACGTCGAACGCGACCGCGAAGTGCGTGGGCGCCTCGTCGCGCAGCGTGTTCGCCAGCATCGACGCGAAGCCGTAGATCGCGTTCGTCGGCTGCCCCGAGGCCGTCGTGAAGTTCTCCGCGGGCAGCGCGAAGAACGCCCGGTACGCCAGGGAGTGCCCGTCCATGAGCATCAGGCGGGGGCGGTCCGCTGCGGTCGTCTGGTCGGTCTTCTTCGATGCGTTCTCTGCCACGCCCCCGATCCTAGGCGGCCCCGCCGACAATTCCGGCGCCGGCGACCTGGCCCGGGCGTGACAGGATCGGACGTGTAGGCGAAGACGCCCGGCCCCGCCGGGCACGCACCACCCGACATGCCCGAAGGGGACCGACATGGCCGCCAAGCCGCCCGCAGGGGATCCCGTCCAGGACGCGCCGCAGGTCGCGCCCCCCAAGCACGCCGCGGCGGGCCTGCCCGCCATCGGGCACACCCTGAGGATCGCCCAGGCGCAGATGGGCCTGGCCCGCACCGCCCGCACCCTCCTCAAGGTCAACCAGAAGGACGGCTTCGACTGCCCCGGCTGCGCCTGGCCCGAGGGCGACAAGCGGCACACGGCCGAGTTCTGCGAGAACGGCGCCAAGGCCGTCGCCGAAGAGGCCACCCTGCGCCGGGTCACCCCCGACTTCTTCGCCGCCCACTCCGTCGCCGACCTGGCCTCCCGCTCCGGCTACTGGCTGGGCCAGCAGGGCCGGATCACCGGGCCCGTCCACCTCGCCGAGGGGGCCGACCACTACCGGCCGGTGACGTGGGAGCGCGCCTTCGAGATCATCGCCGAGGAGCTGAACGCCCTCGGCTCCCCCGACGAGGCCCTCTTCTACACCTCCGGCCGCACCAGCAACGAGGCCGCGTTCCTCTTCCAGCTCTTCGCCCGCGAGTTCGGCACGAACAACCTGCCCGACTGCTCCAACATGTGCCACGAGTCCTCGGGCTCCGCGCTCACCGAGACCATCGGCATCGGCAAGGGCAGCGTCACCCTGGAGGACCTGCACCAGGCCGACCTGATCATCGTCGCCGGGCAGAACCCCGGCACCAACCACCCCCGCATGCTCTCCGCCCTGGAGAAGGCCAAGGCCTCCGGAGCGAAAATCATCTCGGTGAATCCGCTGCCCGAGGCCGGCATGGAGCGGTTCAAGAACCCGCAGACCCCGCTCGGCATGCTCCGCGGCACCCCCCTGAACGACCTGTTCCTCCAGATCCGCATCGGCGGCGACCAGGCCCTCTTCAGGCTCCTCAACAAGCTGGTCATCGAGGCCGGCGGCGCCGTCGACGAGGACTTCGTCCGCGAACACACCCACGGCTACGAGGACTTCGCCGCCGCCGCGCGGAAGGCCGACTGGGCCGAGACCCTCACCGCCACCGGCCTCACGCGCCCCGAGATCGAACGCGCCCTCGCCATGATCCTGGCGTCGAAGCGCACCATCGTCTGCTGGGCCATGGGCCTCACCCAGCACAAGCACGCCGTCGCCACCATCCGCGAAGTCGTCAACCTGCTTCTGCTCCGCGGCAACATCGGCCGTCCGGGCGCCGGCGTCTGCCCCGTCCGCGGCCACTCCAACGTCCAGGGCGACCGCACCATGGGCATCTTCGAACGGCCCGCCCCCGCCTTCCTCGACGCCCTCGACAAGGAATTCGGGATCACCTCCCCCCGCCACCACGGCCACGACGTCGTCCGCGCCATCGAGGCCCTCCGCGACGGCAAGGCGAAGGTCCTCTTCGCCATGGGCGGCAACTTCGTCGCCGCCACCCCCGACACCGACGTCACCGAGGCCGCCGTCCGCCGCGCCGCCCTCACCGTCCACGTCTCCACCAAGCTCAACCGCTCGCACGCCGTCACCGGACGGCAGGCGCTGATCCTGCCGACCCTCGGCCGCACCGACCGGGACGTCCAGGCCACCGGCCGCCAGTTCGTCACCGTCGAGGACTCCATGGGCATGGTCCACGCCTCCCGCGGCAACCTCGCCCCCGCCTCCCCGCACCTGCTCTCCGAGCCCGCCATCGTCGCCCGCACCGCGCGCGCCGTCCTCGGCGACGCCTCCGCCACCCCGTGGGAGGAGTTCGAACGCGACTACCGCGCCATCCGCGAC
>NZ_RPSE01000346.1:0-6915 GCF_003949955.1 Streptomyces sp. WAC05292 | reverse complement strand
GCTACCGGAGCAGCCCCGCAGGTCTTTTTCAAAGGAACCTCATCCACCGAAGTGGACGGGGTATCAACTTCTGGCGTTGATTTTTGGCACGCTGTTGAGTTCTCAAGGAACGGACGCTTCCTTCGTACTCACCGCAGTAATTGCTTACTGGGGCTTTCCTCCGGGCTTTCGTTCTTCGTTTCCAACCTTACCAGACCGTTTTCCGTTCCGTTTCGGGTCCGGTTTTTCGATCCGAGGCCGTTGGGGGCCTTTGCCTTTCGGCGTTCCACCACTTTAGCGCTCGCTCCCCGCAACTCATAATCGAGCCGTCGGAAATCGAATACGGACATGCCGAATGCGACCCCGCCAGGGGTGAAGTGCTCGGTGGTGTTTTGGGCCGCCTCCCAGGGGCTGTCATCGACAGCTGCCTGTTCCTACGGCTCGGGCTACGTTAGACGCCCGTGGGGGTCGAGTCAAGTCGAGCGTCGGCGCGGTGTGTGGGCCCGGTACGGGCTGACCGTGGGGTCGCCGTCGATCCAGTAACGGTACGGGTGGGCCGCGCCTGCTCCTCCCACCCCCGTGCGGGGACCGTTCCCCACCTGGTCCGATGCGAGGGACGCGCCCGTCAGCAGGGACAGCGGGGAGTCGGGGCCGGCGCACAGGTCCGCGCCGTCCAGGGAGCGGTCCACCGCGAGGGCCGTCGCCAGACGGGCCGGACCCTTGGCGAGTTCCTTGTCGTTTTTGGCTGAGAGTCGACGTTTGCGGGCGAGCTCGGCGCCCACCGTGATCTCTCCCGCCCTCACCAGGACACCGCTCGCATGGTCCTTCGGACCGCACACCAGGTTCAGGCTGAACCACATGCCGTAGATGAAGTAGACGTACGCGTGTCCGGGCGGTCCGAACATCGAGGCGTTTCGCGCGGTGCGGCCGCGGTAGGCGTGGGAGCCGGGGTCGGACTCGCCCTCGTAGGCCTCCACCTCCGTGATGCGGAGCTCGATCGGGCCCTCCTCGGTGCGGCGGACCAGGATCCGGCCGAGGAGGTCCGGGGCCACGGTGAGGACCGGCCGGTCGAAGAAGGACCGGGGCAGGGGCGTACGGTCGGTGCGCGCGCTCATCCGGTCGAGCGTACTGGAACACGCGCCCCTGCAACCGGCGCCTAGGGTTCCGCGTTGGTAGGGGTTAGTCCACACGTATTTCAAGGGGAGTCGGAGCAGATCATGGGGTTCAAGAAGCTGTTCGCCGCGCTGGGTGCCGGCGGTGCGTCCGTCGACACGGTCATCACCGAGCCGAACGTCGTGCCCGGCGGGATCGTGCAGGGCGAGGTCCGCATCCAGGGCGGTTCCGTGGAGCAGCAGATCGAGGGCCTGTCGGTCGGGCTGCAGGCGAAGGTCGAGGTCGAGGGCGGCGAGCAGGAGTACAAGCAGGACATCGTCTTCACCAAGCAGCGCCTCGGCGGTGCCTTCAAGGTGCAGGCCGGCGCCCAGCACGTCGTGCCGTTCGGCCTGGAGATCCCGTGGGAGACGCCGATCACGCACTTCGAGGGCCACCACCTGCACGGGATGAACATCGGCGTCAGCACGGAGCTGGAGATCGCGCGCGCCGTGGACGCGGGCGACCTCGACCCGATCAACGTGCACCCGCTGCCCGCGCAGCAGGCCGTCCTGGACGGGTTCCGCCGGCTGGGCTTCACGTTCCGCAGCGCGGACATGGAGCGCGGGCACATCCGCGGGACGCGGCAGACGCTGCCCTTCTACCAGGAGATCGAGTTCCTGCCGCCGGCCCAGTACCGCGGCCTGAACCAGGTCGAGCTGACCTTCATCGCCGACGGCTCCGAGATGGACGTCGTCCTGGAGATGGACAAGAAGGCCGGCCTGTTCTCGGAGGGCAGCGACACCTACCGCTGCTTCCGGGTGGGGCTGCAGTCGTACCAGCAGACCGACTGGGCCGCGTACCTCAACGAGTGGATCGCGTCGGTCGGTTCGCAGCGCAACTGGTTCTAGGCTCGGAGCCGGTGCCGGTGCGGTCCGGCACCGGTCCGCGATCAGGAGGTTCAGCAGTGGCCGAGCAGAACAGGGCTCCCCTCCCCCACGCCTTCCACCCGGAAGTCGCCTCGTTCACGGTGGTGAGCGACGATCTCAGGCATGGCGGGGAGCTGGCCGGCGGCCAGGTCCTGGAGGGCGGGAACGTCTCCCCCCACCTGCGGTGGGAGGGGTTCCCCGAGGGGACGAAGAGCTTCGCCGTGACGTGCTTCGACCCGGACGCGCCGACGGGCAGCGGGTTCTGGCACTGGGTCCTCTTCGACCTGCCCGCCACCGTGACGGAGCTTCCGGCCGGGGCCGGCAGCGGGAAGTTCGAGGGGCTGCCGGCGGGCGCCGTGCACGTCCGCAACGACTACGGGACGCGGGACTTCGGCGGGGCGGCGCCGCCGGCCGGCGAGCGCCACCGGTACGTGTTCACCGTGTACGCGGTGGACCGGGAGAAGCTCGGTCCCGGTCCGGACGCCTCGCCCGCCGCGGTCGGGTTCAACCTCCGGTTCCACACGCTGGGGCGGGCCCACCTGATCGGTGAGTACGAGGCGCCGGCCGGCTGATCGTTCGTCTTCTGTTCGCCCGGTCCTGGTCTGAAGCAGACCGGGACCGGGCATTTTTAATGCGTTGTCCCGCGTGGCGCGCGCAGCCAGAGTGGTTGCGGGCCCTGCAGCCAGGGTGGACGCGGGCCTGCGCACGGGAGGTGGGCGAGATGCGGGACACGCTGGTGCTGAATGCGAGCTTCGAGCCGCTGTCGACGGTGACCCTGAACCGGGCCGTCGTGCTGGTTCTCCAGGACAAGGCAGTGGTCGAGCAGTCGCATCCGGAACTGCGTGTGCGCGCGGCCGCCGTGGACCTGCCCATGCCCCGGGTGATCAGGTTGTGCCGGTACGTGCGGGTGCCGTTCCGAAGACACGCGCCGTGGTCCCGGCGGGGGGTGCTGGTGCGGGACCAGCACCGGTGCGCGTACTGCGGGAAGCGTGCCACGACCGTGGACCACGTGGTACCGCGGGCGCAGGGCGGCCGGGACACCTGGCTGAACACGGTGGCCTCGTGCGCCGAGGACAACCACCGCAAGGCGGCCCGGACGCCGGACGAGGCGGGGATGCCGCTGCTGCGCGAGCCGTTCGTGCCGTCCCCGGCGGACGCGATGCTGCTGGCCCTGGGGGTCGGCGGCCGGGAGGCGCTGCCGGAGTGGCTGGGCAGCACGGCGTAGGCAAGGGGTGGAGGCCCGTCCCCCGAGGGGGGCGGGCCTCCGGTGTGTCCGGGGTGCGGTGCGGTCAGCGCAGCAGCATCTGGACGATCGCGACGGTGCCGACGGCGACGATGACGCCGCGGAGCACGGTCGGCGGGAGCCTGCGGCCGACCTTGGCGCCGATCTGGCCGCCGAGCGTGGAGCCCGCGGCGATCAGGAGGACGGCCGTCCAGTCGAACTCGGCGACGAAGAGGAAGAGGACCGTGGCGATGCCGTTGACGATGGCGGCGATGACGTTCTTGACCGCGTTGGTGCGCTGGAGGTCCTCGCGGAGCAGGAGCCCCATCAGGCCGAGGTAGAGGACGCCTTGGGCGGCGCCGAAGTAGCCGCCGTAGGCGCTGGCGAGCAGCATGCCCCCCGCGAGGGCGGGCCCGCCGTCGGGGTGGGCCCCGTCCGTGCCGGCGGCTTCCCGGCGCCTGCGGAGGGCTGCTGCGAGCCGGGGCTGGAGGACCACGAGGACGAGGGCGAGCCCGATGAGCACGGGCACGATGGTGTCGAAGGACTCCGACGGCAGGGTGAGGAGCAGGACGGCTCCGGCGAGGCCGCCGACGGCGGAGACGGCGCCGAGGCGCAGGACGCGGGCACCCTGCCCGCGGAGCTCCCGGCGGTAGCCGAAGGCTCCGCTGAGGGAGCCGGGCACCAGGCCGAGGGTGTTGGAGACGTTCGCGGTGACGGGCGGGAGGCCCGTGGCGAGCAGCACCGGGAAGGTGATGAGGGTGCCGGAGCCGACGATCGTGTTGATGGTGCCTGCGCCGATGCCGGCGCCGAAGACCGCGAGTGCTTCCCAGGCGGACATGGTCATGGACATGGACCGGGCCATCTCCTTTGCATAGGTGGACGCCTCCCCGCCATCGAGGTCGAGGGGCCTCCCTGATCATGCAGGAGGAGACGGCCCGGTGGGCGCGCGGGTCAGTCGATGGGGGGCTGCTCGCGGCGTTCGGTGCCGTTGGCTCCGTTGCCGCCCGCGCCGTTGCCGTTCGCGGCGTGGCTGCCGTTGCCGCCGGTGCTGCCGTTGGTCGCGCCGGACTTGGCGGAGTTCAGGGGGTTGAAGCCGGAGCCGCCACCGCCCATGGGGCCGAAGTTGCCCATGGCTCCGGAGAGGCCCTTGAGGGCGTCGCCGATCTCGCTGGGGACGATCCAGAGCTTGTTGGCGTCGCCTTCGGCGAGCTTCGGGAGCATCTGGAGGTACTGGTAGGCGAGGAGCTTCTGGTCGGCGTCGCCGGCGTGGATGGACTCGAAGACGGTGCGGATGGCCTGGGCCTCGCCCTCGGCGCGCAGTGCGGCGGCCTTGGCCTCGCCCTCGGCGCGGAGGATGGAGGACTGCTTCTCGCCCTCGGCGCGCAGGATCTCGGACTGGCGGACGCCTTCGGCCTGGAGGATCGCGGCGCGCTTGTCGCGGTCGGCGCGCATCTGCTTCTCCATCGAGTCCTGGATGGAGGTGGGCGGCTCGATGGCCTTGAGCTCGACGCGGTTGACGCGGATGCCCCACTTGCCGGTGGCCTCGTCGAGGACGCCGCGGAGGGCCGCGTTGATCTCCTCGCGGGAGGTGAGCGTCCGCTCCAGGTCCATGCCGCCGATGATGTTGCGCAGGGTGGTGACGGTGAGCTGCTCGATGGCCTGGATGTAGCTGGCGACCTCGTAGGTCGCGGCGCGGGCGTCGGTCACCTGGTAGTAGATGACGGTGTCGATGTTGACGACGAGGTTGTCCTGCGTGATGACCGGCTGGGGCGGGAACGGCACGACCTGCTCGCGGAGGTCGATGCGGTTGCGGATGGAGTCGATGAAGGGGACGACGATGTTGAGGCCCGCGTTGAGGGTGCGGGTGTAGCGGCCGAACCGCTCGACGATGGCTGCGCTAGCCTGCGGGATCACCTGGATCGTCTTGACCAGGGCGATGAAGACCAGAACCACCAGGATGATCAGGACGATGATGATCGGTTGCATGCGGTTCCCCGTGCCCTTCCGGCTGTCTGTGCTGCCCCGTTGATGCGTTCGGAGTCTCGCAGACCCCGGGGCCGCGGGTCGGCTGCTTGGCTCAAGTGCTCACATGACGACGGCGGTTGCGCCGTCGATGTCGACCACGTCCACCTGGCTGCCGGGTTCGTAGGCGGCGTCGGCGTCGAGGGCGCGGGCGGACCAGATCTCGCCCGCGAGCTTGACGCGGCCTCCGCTGCCGTCGACGCGTTCGACGACGACGGCCGTTCTGCCCTTCAACGCGTCGATTCCGCTGCGGTGTTGGGGGCGCTGGTCGCGGCTGCGGTTCGCGATCGAGCGGACGACGGCGGTGAGCGCGACCGACACGACGACGAAGACGAGGACTTGGGCGACGATGCCGCCGCCGAGCGCCGCGGTGGCGGAGGCGGCGAGCGCCCCGACCGCGAACATGCCGAATTCCGGCATCGCGGTCAGGACGAGCGGGATGCCCAGTCCGACCGCGCCGATGAGCCACCACACCCATGCGTCGATGTCCACGGGTTCATGGTAGGTCGGGGGGCGCGGTCGGGACAGGGTGCGGGTCAGCGCAGGGGCAGGCCCTGGGCGGTCCAGCGGTCGTGCTCGGTGCGCTCGACGACGAGCGGGAGGCCGAAGCAGAGGGAGAGGTTGCGGGAGGTGAGTTCGAGGTCGATGGGGCCGGCGGTGACGACCTTGCCCTGACGGATCATCAGGACGTGGGTGAAGCCCGGGGCGATTTCCTCGACGTGGTGGGTGACCATGGCCATGGAGGGCGCGAGCGGGTCGCGGGCCAGGCGGCCGAGGCGGCGTACGAGGTCCTCGCGGCCGCCGAGGTCGAGGCCGGCGGCGGGCTCGTCGAGCAGGAGGAGCTCGGGGTCGGTCATCAGGGCGCGGGCGATGAGGGTGCGCTTGCGCTCGCCCTCGGAGAGGGTGCCGAACTTCCGGTCGAGGAAATCGGTCATGCCGAGGCGGTCGAGGAAGGCGCGGGCGCGCTGCTCGTCGACCTCCTCGTACTCCTCCTGCCAGGTCGCGGTCATGCCGTACGCGGCGGTGAGGACGGTCTGGAGGACGGTCTGGCGCTTGGGGAGCTTGTCGGCCATCGCGATGCCGGCGATGCCGATGCGGGGGCGCAGCTCGAAGACGTCGACCTTGCCGAGGGTGCTGCCGAGGATGGTGGCGGTGCCCTTGGTGGGGAAGAGGTAGCTGGAGGCGATGTTGAGCAGGGTGGTCTTACCGGCGCCGTTGGGGCCGAGGATGACCCAGCGCTCCCCTTCCTTCACCGACCAGGAGACCTGGTCCACCAGAGCCCGGCCCTCGCGGACCACGGATACGTCCTGAAGCTCCAGTACATCGCTCATGAGCGCGTTGTCTCCCCTTGAGGTCTCGGTTCGTCTGTGCGTCGGTGTGCGCAGCCCCAGGGGAAAACCTACGCCACTCGGGGCGGGGTCCGGGCGCCAGCCCGGCTGCCGGGGCGGTTCCGGGCCGGTCCGTAGAGTGGGGGGATGCTTTTCGAACCACGTTCAGGGCGGCTGGCCGCCTGGGGGAACGCGCTGCTGGCCGGTCTGGTCTCGCCCGACGAGGCCGCGTCGTCGATCGTGGCCGGGGACGCGGTGCACCGGGTGGCGGGGCTGCCGGGTGAGCCGGGTCCGGTGGGGCTGACGCTGGCGCTGGGGCGGATGCGGGCCCTGGGGGTGACGGGGC
>NZ_RPSE01000345.1:0-6915 GCF_003949955.1 Streptomyces sp. WAC05292 | reverse complement strand
CGTGCTGGGGGTCGTCATCGGGGCGACGTACAGCGCGGTGGGCGGCGAGCCGGGGGGTGCGCGGGCGGTGAACTCGTTCGCGACGTCGCGGCCGGCGCCGCCCGGTCCGGGGCACGGCTCGCCGCAGCCGGGGCCGTCCGGGTCGGCCGGGCCGTCCGGGTCGCCTTCCGGTTCGCCGCCGGGGTCGCCGTCGCCGTCGCCGTGGACGAGCGGTTCGCCGTCGCCCTCGCCGACGCCGTCGCTGTCGGCCCGCCCGTCGCCGAGCCGTTCGGCGGTGGTGCGGCCGTCGGCGTCCGCCCCGTCGGCGCGGCCGTCCCCGCGGCCCTCGGCCACCGCCACGCCGACGCCGAAGCCGGCGCCGGTCGTCCACGCGGTCGGGGTGCAGCTGGCGCAGACGGGCCAGGACACGGCGGCGGCGGACATCTCGTTCAAGACGACGGGCACCGGCACGGTCCGGGTCACCGTGCAGTGGTTCACGGGCGACGACGGCGACCCCTTCGCCGAGCCCGACGGCACCACCGTGTACGACCACACGGCGGGCGGTACGGCGGCGCTGGCGGCGGCCGGGCCCGTCACGCACACGTTCAAGGGCGGCGGCTGCCACTGGGGCGTCCGGGTGACGACGTCCCCGGCGGCAGGACAGGGCCCGGCCACCGACAGCCTCGTCGTGAGGAGGTGCTCCCCCGCATGAACGACGACGACGAATACAGCGCCACCGTGCTCGGCAGCCACTGGATCGACAGGCCGCAGGAGCCCCGGGACGCCGTCCCCGACCGGGTCGAGGGCTCGGTCCTGCGGTTCGGCCCGGGCGTGACGGCGGCCGCGCCGGCGCCGTTCCCCGTGGTGCTCCCGCCCCGCCCGCGGCGGCGCCCCGAATGGCGCCGCTACACCCTGGCCGGGGCCGTGCTGCTCGGCGTGCTCGGCTACCTGGCGTGGCAGGAGTGGGGCCCGGGGCTGGCGGTGCGGGAGGTGTCGGCCGCCACCGCGGACGGCCGGGACCCCGGCTGCGACTCGACCGCCGACGTGGTGGCCCTCGTACGCACCAACGGGCGCCCGGGGACGATCGCGTACCGCTGGCTCCGCAGCGACGGCACCCGCACGGAGGCCCTCTCCGAGCGGGTCCCGCGCGGCCGCGACGAGGCCCGCCTCCACCTGCTGTGGACGTTCCGCGGCGAGGGCGTGTACGAGGCGTCCGCCACCGTCGAGATCCTCTCCCCCGGCAGCCGCACGGCCCGCACCGCCTTCACGTACCGCTGCGACCGCTGAGCCGTCCCCCGGCGGGGAGTCGGGCCGGCAGCGGGCGTGGGCGGTGATGCCGGCCTCGCACTCGCCCGTCGTCGCCGGGGTGACCGCCGGCCTGCACCGCGCGGCCGCCGCCGGGCGGTCCTCCGTCGCCGCCCCGGGCGGCGGTGTCCCCGGCCCGGATCGCGGCGCGCGCCGCAGCGTCCGGTGTGCCGATGGGATCAGGTGGTCGAAGCGCCCCGGCCGCAGGAACGCGGGGGCATGGGAGGCGCCGCGGTGCACAGCGGCGGGGCCGGGAACCGTCCGGTGCGTCCATAGACTGGCATCTTCCGCTCGCACACTCCTTCGAGGATTCGAACCGCCCCATGGTCTTTCACCCGAGAACCGCCCTCCGCCGCCTTCCCGTGTGGCTGCCGCCGGTGCTGTGGACGACGGGACTCGGACTGTGGGGGCTGTCCCGGCAGGACAGCGTCTGGCGGGACGAGGCGGCCACCTGGCAGGTGGCCGGCCGGTCGGCCGGGGACATCTGGGCGATGCTCGGGAACGTCGACGCCGTGCACGGGCTGTACTACCTGCTGATGCACGGCCTCTTCGAGGTGTTCGGGCCGGGCACGGCGACGCTGCGGCTGCCGTCGGTGCTGGCGGTCGCCGCCGCCTCGGCGTGCACGGCGCTGGTCGGGGACCGCCTGGCGGGCCGCAGGGCCGGCCTGGCGGCGGGGTTCGCCCTGCCGCTGCTGCCGGCCGTGCAGTTCCACCTCCAGGAGGGCCGCCCGTACGCCCTGGTCGCGGCCGGCGCCGGGCTGTCGACGCTGCTGCTGGTGTCGCTGCTCGCGGACGGGGCCGGGGCGGAGGGCGGGCGGCCGGGCCGGCGGCGGTGGCCGCGCTGGACGGCGTACGCGCTGGCGGTGCTGGTGTGCGCGCTGCTGAACTGGCTGTCGCTGCTCATCCTCCCGGCGCACGCGGCCACCCTGTGGTGGACGGGCGCGCGGAGGGCCGTGGTGGCGCGCTGGGCGGCAGCGGCGGCCGGGGCGGCCGCCGGGGCGCTGCCGCTGGTGCTGTTCAGCCGCAGCCAGTCCGACCAGGTGTCCTGGATACCGCCGCTGACCTGGCACATGATGATCGGTCCGGCCGTGCTGCTGGCGGTGGGCGGGCTGTGCGCGGCGGCGGACCGGCCGCGCGCGGGCCGGCTGTCTGCCGCGGCCGTGGGCCTGCCGCTGCTGGCGGTGCCGCAGCTCGGGCTGATCGGGCTGTCGCTGGCGCAGCCGCTGTTCCTGGAGCGGTACGTGCTGTTCGGCATGCTGGGGCTGGCGCTGCTGGTCGGCGCGGCGCTGGAGGCGGGCGCACGCGCCCTCGCGCCCCGGTTCCCGCGGGCGTCGGCGCTGGTGGTGCCGGCCGTGGTGGCGGCGGCGGTGCTCGCGCTGCTGCCGCAGTCGCTGGCCAAGCGGTCGCCGGCGAGCCGGGTCGACGACGTGCTGGCGGTGGCCGGGGAGGTGGCCCGGCTGGGCCGGCCGGGCGACGCGGTGGTGTTCGTACCGGCGGCCCGCAGGGACACGGCTCTGGTCTCCCCCGGGGCGTTCGCGGGGCTGGTGGACGTCGCGCTGGAGCGCGGCCCGGCCGAGTCGGCGACGCTGAAGGGCGAGGAGGCGGATCCGGCGCGGATCCGCGCCGCCCTGCTGGAGCAGCGCCGGGTGCTGCTGGTGACGGATGCCGCCCGGGTGGCGAAGCCGTCGGGCGCCGCGCGGGACGCGGCGAAGGCGAAGGTGCTCGCGGAGCACTTCGCGGTGGTGGCGGACCGGGAGGTGCGGGGCCGGCGGGTGACGGTGTACGAGCACCGTTAGGGGACGCGGCCGGGCGGGTTCGGGGTGGCCTCCGGGCCGGGATTCACAGCGGATTCATATGGAATAGCGGGCTCCGTTCATGGTTTCGACGGGGAGGCTCGGACCATGATCCCGCGCATGCCGAGCCGAACGCCGCGCCGCACCCGCGTCCGCCGGGCCGCCCGGACACTCGCGGCCCTCGCCGCCATGGCCGCCCTGCTGGGCGCCCACGTACCGGACGCCTCCGCCCTGCCGCCCCCGGGCACCACCGCGACCGCGCCGCCGGGCGCGACGGCGGACCGGGTCGGGCCGCTGTTCGCCGGAGGGCTGGACGGCGGCCACTTCTGCACGGCCTCCGTGGTCCGCAGCGCGGGCCGGAACGTGATAGCCACCGCCGCGCACTGCCTGGCCGACCCGCTGAACACGGTCTTCGCACCCGGATACCGCGACGGCAGGGCCCCGTACGGGGTGTGGCGGCTGACCGGCGTCCGCACCGCGCCGTCCTGGGCCGAGCGCGGGGACCCGGACGCCGACCTGGCCTTCGCCACGGTCGTCCCGGCGGGCGGCGGTGCGGCCCTGCCCGTGGAGGAGGCCGTCGGCGGCTTCCCGGTGGCGGGCGGGCTGCCGGCCGGGGCGGCGGCGACGGTCGTCGGCTACCCGCGGACCTCGGAGGCGCCGCTGCGCTGCACGAACACGACGGTCCTGCACGCGCCGACACAGCGGCGGATCGCCTGCCCCGGTCTCAGCGGCGGCACGAGCGGCAGCCCGTGGCTGGCGGGCGGCGCCGTGGCCGGCGTGCTCGGCGGGTACGAGGGCGGGGGGACGGACCCGGACGTCTCGTACAGCGCGGTGATGGGCGACCGTGCTGTGCGGCTGTACCGGGAGGCCGCGGGGCGGGCCTGACCCGGGGCGGCCGGCCTACTCGGGAATCCCCTCGGGCACCCAGGCGGGTGCCGCCTCCTGCGCGGACGGGGTGCCCGCCGCGGCGGGCACGGCAGCGGGCTCCACGGGGAGCTCAGCCGCGGGGGCGAACCAGGTCGGCCCGCCGGCGAGGGTGCGGCGGATCCGGTGGAGGGCGAAGGGGTGGAGCGGCGGCAGGGCGTCCGGCTCGAACCAGCCGACCTCCAGCGATTCATGGTCGTTGACGCGGGCCTCGCCGCCCGTGGCGCGGCAGCGGAACGTGATGTCCTGGAACTGGCAGACGTCCCCGTTGGGGTAGGTGAACGGTTCGAGCATCTCGACGAGGACGACCTGCTCGGGGACGCAGCGGACGGCCGTCTCCTCGTACACCTCGCGCGCGGCGGTGTCGGCGGGCTGCTCCCCCGGCTCGGGGATGCCGCCGATCACTGACCAGCCGCCGGTGTCGGCGCGGCGGCCGAGCAGCACGCGCCCGAGGTCGTCGACGACGACGGCGGTGACGCCGGGCAGCAGGAGAAGCCGGTTCCCGGCGTGCTCGCGGATCTCGCGGATGAACTCAGGTGTCATCCCCCGACCATACGAGGCCGCGGGCGCGGCCCCCGTCAGGCGGCGCGGCCCCGGGCGCGGATCCGCCGTGCCAGGACCAGGCCGAGCCCCCCGGCGGCGAGCACGAGGAGCGCGTACTCCGGCAGCGGGCCGAGCCGGGTGGCGGGCGTCTCGGAGGAGCGCAGCGGGATCTCGGCGACGAGCGCGTCCGCGGTGAACATCTCCGTCTGCTGCACGACCTTGCCGTCGGGGCGGATGACGGCGCTGACGCCGCTGGTGACGGGCACGAGGACGGTCCGGCTGTGCTCGACGGCCCGGACGCGGTCCATGGCGAGCTGCTGGTAGGTCATCTGGGTGCGGCCGAAGGTGGCGTTGTTGCTCGGTACGGCGATGACCTGGGCACCGGCCCGGACGGTGGAGCGGACGGCGTCGTCGAAGGCGGCCTCGTAGCAGGTGACCATGCCGACGCGGCTCCCGGCCATGTCGAAGACGCCCGGCTCCTTGCCGGGGCCGAAGTCGCGGCTCACCCGGTCCACGTCCTTGCTGAACAGGCGCACCACGGACCGCATGGGGATGCGCTCGCCGAAGGGCTGGATCTTCCGCTTGTCGTAGGTGTCGGTGGGGCCCTTGGCGGGGTCCCAGCGGATCACCGTGTTGCGGAGCGGGCCGGTCTCGGGCGCCAGGACGGACCCGACCGAGACGGGCACGCCGACCGCCTTCACCGCGTTGTCGATGACGCGGTAGGCGTCCGGCTGGGTGAAGGGGTCGATGTCGGAGGAGTTCTCCGGCCACACCACGAAGTCGGGCCGGGGGGTCTTTCCCGCACGGACCTCCTCGGCGAGCTGGAGGGTCCGGTTGGCGTGGTTGTCGAGGACGGCGCGGCGCTGGGCGTTGAAGTCGAATCCGGCGCGCGGGACGTTGCCCTGGATGACGGCGGCCACCGCGGTGCCGTCCTCGGCGGCGGAGGAGACGAGGGGGCGGGCCGCGAGGGCCGCTCCGACGGGTGCGGCGACGGCGAGCGCGGCGACGGCGGCGGTGGCCCGGCGCGGCTTCTCGCGGGCGGCGAGGAGGGCCGCGTACAGGCCGAAACCGCACAGGGCGGTGCCGAAGGAGAGCAGCGGGGTGCCACCGAGGGCGGCGAGGGGGAGGAGGATGCCGTCCGCCTGCCCGAAGGCGAGCTTGCCCCAGGGGAAGCCGCCGAACGGGGCGCGGGCCCGCAGCGCCTCGCCGGCGGTCCACACGGCGGCCGCCCACAGCGGCCAGGCGGGCAGCCGGCCGACGAGGGCGATGCCGGCGGCGGTCCCGGCGATCATGAGGGCTTCGAGGGTGGCGAGGGCGATCCACGGGACCGGGCCGACGCCCTGGCTGGTCCACACGAGCAGCGGCAGCAGGAATCCGAGGCCGTGGAGGAGGCCGAGCCCGGACGCGGCGCGGGCACGGCGGCCGCGGAGGCAGCCGGCGAGCACGGCGAGGGCGACGGGCGCCAGCCACCACAGGGGCCGCGGCGGGAAGCTCAGGTAGAGCAGCGCACCGGAGCCGGCGGCGAGGAGCGCGCGGACCGCGGCGGCCTTCCGCCCGGACTGCTCGGCGCCCGCGGGCCGCGCGGAGGGGGAACCGGTACCGGCTTCGGCTTCCGCTCCGGCGGATCGGGGCTCTCGGGTGACACTGCTGCTCATCTGGCGGAGTGTACGCGGCCGGTCCGCCGGGGCGGGCTCGGGCGGGTCGGGTGGCCTGCTCAGCGGGTGTGCGTCCGCAGGTGGGTGTCGATCACGCGGACCGCGTTCTCGGCGTCGTCGACGGTGACGGTGAACAGCTCGCCGTCGCCGAGGTGGAGCGCGAGGCCCTCGCCGCGGCGGACGATGACGGCGGTGCCCTTCTGGGGCCGCCAGCGGTGGCCCCAGCCGCCCCACTGCTGCGGGGTGATGTGGGGCAGGTACTCGGCGCGGGTGACGTCGGCGAGGCGGACGGTGCGGCGCGGCAGGCCGATGTGGCCGCAGCGGACCTCCAGGGCCTCCGCGTCGATCGTGACGGCCACGTACACGAAGGCGAGGGTGCCGTACAGGATCAGCAGGCCGACGGCGATGCAGCCGACGACGGCCATGAGCAGCGGCGCGGTGCCCGCGCCCCAGGAGGAGGCGACGGCCAGCTGGACGCCGAGCGCGAGGGCCGCGGCGCCGGCGAGGGCCAGCAGCCACTGGGCGCGGTTGGAGGCCCGGCCCGCCCAGAGCGGACCAGGGGGGTGACCCGTCATGGGTAGCAGCGTACTCACGATCCGCAGGTGCGGCACCGCCCCCCGCGTGCCCGTCCGGGGGGCGGGGTCCCCGGACACCGCGTGCGGTGCGGTGCGGGACCCCTGGCCGGACCCCTGGCCGGGGTGGTGTCACAGCGCGGG